>NZ_CAWUDJ010000002.1:0-298671 GCF_963920875.1 Anabaena sp. CCY 9910
TATGGACATTGCACAGTAGATGACCTCAATTCATCCCTCTATTATGCAACGCCGAGCTACCATCTGTTATACCTATCGTCTCTGTTGTATCTGCTGTCTCTGTCTCTGTTGTATCGGGTATCTCTGTTATACCTGCCACCTCTGCCATATCTAGAATTAACAGCTGAGAACTCGGCTCGACAACCGTTTCTCACCCAAATACGATTTCTGTTCTGACCCCAATTTCCTCTACAGCTAGCATTAGACAACTGCCTAACCAACCTCACTCTACCTGTTGAGGGTGCGATACAAACGTTCCTCCGATTATTTTGACTCTCACAAGTTATGATTTGTTGAGCTGAGGCAGGGGGAGCAACACTCAACATTGCACCAATACTGATGCTGGTAACCATAAAAGCAGTAGCTATTACGGGAAGACGGAAGGCCATAGTAAATTTATGCTCCGTAAATAAAATGTTAATAAAATTAGTTTTGGCCTGCTAAATCCAAGCCATTGTTAATCATAAAACTAGATTTGTATGGCTAAATAGGTCAAAAGTCACGAATGTAGTTGTGATTAAAGTCATGGTTTTCTAGTTTTATCTAGAATAAGCACCGTATAAAATAGCTCCCCTTAAAACAGTATTAGCCAGAACAACGCTTTCTACATCAGCATTGTAGAGTTCGGCGTTGATGAGTTTAACATCTGAAAATTTCTACATTTCCTGAGGGATGCTGATCGCTTACTGCTTTCTTCACAATTTATCAGCTTTTCAGCGTAGCATCCATTACATTTTTTCACATTCAATGCAGATATACTTCTGATACATCTATCTTGGGGCTTATAAAATATCTGTCTTAAGAAATAAATATTCCTGAATAATCAATTTTATTTTATAAATGAAAAATTGCAGAATAACGCTCACAAAATTCAAATCGCACACCATTTTTGGGTTAGCAATGTTCTTTGACTCAAGTAAACTTAGTTACCTGTAATTCATGAATATCACTTAAGTGTTTGTACATCTGACAAATGATGAATTAATCTACATTTTCTTAAAATAAAAACGCTTCAGGCAGAAAACTAAAGGATGAGATACTGGTTAACTAGGTTAGTAATATTTGTAGCCTTTCTATACAGTTTCTTACTCAATACTAATTATGTAAGAGCCGAGCAACTGACACGCCTTGAATTAGAGCAATTAAACACATATCCAGTAGTAGAAAACTTAACTGTTGCCGAAAATAATCTTGGGGAGAAACCACAGGAAGATTTTTGGCGATTTCGTGAGTTTGTCAAAGGAATAAAGAAAGTACAAGGGCTTTTTACTCTTTATGGTCAGGAAAATTTTGGGGATATTTTCTTAGAAATTAAGCCAGAACAATTAAATAAAAACTACTTAGCCACGGTGACTTTAGAATCAGGTATTGGGGAAAGCGGTATTTATAGTGGTTCACCCCTGGCTGATTACCTGTTCTATTTTCAGCGAGTCAATAATAATTTGCATTTTGTAGTGCGTAATGTTAAATTCCGTACAGAAGCAAGTTTACCAGAACAGCGATCGCTTGCTCGCTCATTTAGCGACTCAGTTCTTTATTCACTACCCATCAACAGCATTGATTCACGTAGTAAAAGCATACTCATAAACTTGGGCGACTTGCTGATGCAGGATTTCCCTGGCTTAACACCTCTATTGAAATACTCTTTACAGGCAGACTATCGCCTAGAAGCAAGCAAATCCTATTTTGGTGATGTCAACAGCTTGCCGGAAAATCTAGAAATCGACGCAGTTTATGGTTTTTCCTCACCAGAAGGAGCAAATTTAGTTACCTTACCCGATAGCCGAGCGCTCACCCTCAAGGTACACTACAGTTTTTCCCAACTTCAAGAAAACAATGGCTATATTCCCCGCCTAGCCGATGACCGAGTTGGATATTTCATTACTGCTTTTCAGGACTTCTCGAATCACAACACACAAGAATCCTTTGTCCGTTACATCAATCGTTGGCATCTGGAACCATCTGACCCGGATGCACCTTTATCTGTACCCAAACAACCGATAGTATTTTGGATTGAAAATGCTGTACCCCAGCAGTACCGCCAAGCGATTCGGGAAGGTGTACTGATGTGGAATAAAGCATTTGCCAAAGCCGGATTTATCGACGCTATTGAAGTGCGACAAATGCCAGATGATGCCGACTGGCAACCAGCTGATGTCCGCTACAACACTATTCGCTGGTTCAATTCTCTGGATGCAGGTTTTGCCAAAGGGCCAGTCCGTGTCAACCCTCTCACAGGGGAAATTTTGGATGCAGATATCATCATCGATGCCAATATGGTGCTGTCTGTTCAGCATGAGTACCAAGCGTTGATGAATGATAGTTTGTCTCTGGGGGATATGTGCAGAGAGGCAGGAGGCAGGGGGGCAGGGGGCAGGGAGCAGGGGGATATTAACAAATATTCTTCCCCCACACCCCTCCATCCCTATACCCCTACACCCCTCCATTCCTCCGAACTCTGCTATAGCCAAAATACTTCCGAACAAGCCGCTATGGGGGCTTTGGCGTTATCGCTTTTGCAAAATACTCAACCTAATAGAGAAACGATGGAGGAGTATGTGCATCAATATCTGCGCTATCTTGTAGCTCATGAAGTTGGTCATACTCTGGGTTTGCGCCACAACTTTCACGGTAGCACTATGTTAGCGCCGCAAGAATTAAATAACCGAGAAATTACTCGCGTCAAGGGTTTAGTGGGTTCGGTGATGGACTATCTACCTGTGAACATTGCACCCCAGGGAGTGGAACAAGGGGATTATTTTCCCGGAGTGATTGGCCCCTATGATGAATGGGCGATTGAGTACGGTTATAGATACAGTCCTCATGGAGTAGATGAGGTAGTTACGCCGGAAGTAGAAAGAAGTTTTTTACAGCAAATTGCTTTAGCATCGCCGCAACCAGAATTATCTTATGCCACAGATGAAGATATTTGGGATATCAATCCTTTGGCGAATGTTTGGGATATGAGTAGTGATGTGCTGGTTTATTCGCAATGGCAAATGGATAACGCCCGCGCCATGTGGCAACGCTTGGACGAGCATTATCTACCCAAAGGAGAAAGCTATAGTCATTTGCGCGTTTTATTTAATCGAGTATTGAAATATTATTTTCGTAACGCTGCGCTACTTTCTAAATATATTGGTGGGCAATCCTTCCGCCGGACTCATGCTAGTGATGATAGTTCTTGGGCATTTGTGCCGGTTCCCCTTAGCAAACAACGTCAAGCTTTGGCAGAGTTACAAGAGTATGTATTTGCTGAGGATGCTTTTAGTTTTTCGCCAAAATTACTCAATCAGTTAGCCCCATCCCGTTGGCAACATTGGGGCAGTTCTGTACCTAACAACCGCCTTGACTATCCCATTCACGAACGTGTTTTAAATTTTCAACGATTTATTTTACGATCGCTCTTAGATAGTGAACGTCTGCATCGTTTACAAGATATAGAACTGAAAAGCTCCTCTGAACAAGCTCTTTCCATACCAGAATTATTCGATACCTTGCAACAAGGCATCTGGACGGAAGTTGTCAGCACAGCAGAACCACAGCCAATTTCTAGCATCCGCCGTTCGTTGCAACGAGAATATTTAGATATCTTGCTGGAAATGGTCTTACATCATCTTGATATACCCGAAGACGGTAGCACCCTAGCTTGGTATGAATTACGCCAATTGCAAAACGCTATTGACACCCAACTAAAACAATGGGATGGACAAGGGGATATTTACACGTTAGCCCACTTGCAATTTTCGAGCGATCGCATCACGAAAGCATTGAATGCGGGTTTACTTTCTCAATAAAACACAAGCAAGTATTCACATTTAAAATCAACTGTGGATAAGAGACTTCCAGAAAATAAATTATTCAATGGGTCAGAGCAAATATGATCATTGTATTCTTCCTCCCCTGCTTCCCCTGCTCCCCCTGCCTCCTCTGCTTACCACAGTGATTGTATATTTTTTTAGTTGGAAGTCCCTAAGCTGTCGGGTATTTAACTTGTCGATCTGGGAATACTAAGTAGGAAATTATCTAGCCTGGACGCAGTATGATTGCTACTCAAGTCAGTATTCCTGGATATATAGTTCATGAACAACTCTATGATGGCTCCAGAACTTTTGTCTACCGATCTGTAAAAGAAACTGATAACAAACCCGTAGTTATCAAACTGTTGAAAAATCATTATCCTAGCTTTAGCGAACTAGTACAATTCCGCAACCAGTATACTATTGCTAAAAATCTTAACTATCCTGGAATCATCCAGACCTATAGCCTGGAATCGTTCCAAAATGGTTATATCTTGGTAATGGAAGACTTTGGGGGAATTTCCCTCAAGGACTATTTTTTTAAGAATTATGTTTCGTCACTTGATGAGTTTTTACAAATAGCGATCGCCCTCTGTAACACCTTAGATATACTCTACAAAGAACGCATTATTCATAAAGATATTAAACCCAGCAATATATTAATTAACCCTGAAACTAAGCAAGTTAAATTAATCGACTTTAGTATTGCATCTTTACTACCAAGAGAAACTCAAACCCTGGTTAACCCCAATGTTTTAGAAGGAACACTAGCTTATATATCTCCCGAACAAACCGGGAGGATGAATCGCGGAATTGATTACCGGACAGATTTCTATTCTCTGGGTGTAACTTTTTATGAATTACTCACAAGAGAGTTACCTTTTCCAGCTAATGAACCGATGGAAGTAGTACATTGTCATATTGCCAAAATAGCACCATTAGCGCATGAAGTTAATCCCCAAATCCCACCAATATTATCAGCAATTGTCAGCAAATTGATGGCAAAAAATGTCGAAGACCGCTATCAAAGTGCATTGGGATTAAAATATGATTTAGAAAATTGTTTATCTCAACTCCAAGCAACTGGCAACATTGAGAGTTTTAAAATTGCCCAAAGGGATGTGTGCGATCGCTTCATCATTCCTGATAAACTTTATGGTAGAGAAGCCCAAATAGAAATGTTGCTACAAGCCTTTGATAGAGTCAGTCTTGGTGCAACAGAAATGATGCTGGTGGCTGGCTTTTCAGGAATTGGTAAAACGGCAGTTGTCAATGAAGTGCATAAACCGATTGTTAGACAACGTGGTTATTTTATTAAAGGTAAATTTGAGCAATTTCAACGCAATATTCCCTTCTCTGCCTTTGTCCAAGCGTTTCGTAATTTAATAGGTAAATTATTAACAGAAAGCAATAGCCAAATTCAGCAATGGAAAGTCCAGATTTTAGAGGCATTGGGTGAAAATGGACAGGTAATTATTGACGTTATTCCCGAACTAGAACTCATTATTGGTCAACAACCACCCACAAAAGACTTATCAGGTAGCGCAGCCCAAAATCGCTTTAATTTATTATTTCAGAAATTCACCCAAGTTTTTACTAGTAAAGAGCATCCATTAGTAATATTTTTAGATGATTTACAATGGGCAGATTTGGCATCATTAAACTTAATGCAACTCTTAATTGCTGACACAGAATATCTACTATTAATAGGTGCATATCGTGATAACGAAGTCAGCCCATCACATCCCTTAATGTTTACCTTGGGTGAAATTAAAAAATTACCATCAATAATTAATACAATTACCTTAACACCACTGAGTCAAATACGCATCAATCAATTAGTGGCTGACACACTCAAATGTACAGAAGCTTTAGCTTGGAATCTTTCGCAACTGGTATATCAAAAAACTCAAGGTAATCCATTTTTTAGTACACAGTTTCTCAAAGCATTACATCAGGAAAATCTGATTCAATTCAACTTATTTGAGGGATATTGGCAATGTGATATTACGGCAATCAACCAGCAATCACTTACCTCAGATGTAGTTGAATTTATGGTATTTCAATTACAGAGATTATCTGCATCAACTCAAGATGTGCTGAAATTAGCTGCTTGTATTGGTAACTATTTTGATTTATCAATTTTAGCAATTGTTTCCGGTCAGACGGAGGTAGAAATTGCTACTGATTTGTGGCAAGCATTACAGGAGGGTTTGATCCTACCAACTAGTAATATTTATAAGTTTTATCAACAAGATACATTATTAGATCATCAACGCATAACTAATGATAATGGCAAAAGAGTATTCACTTATAAATTCTTACACGACCGAGTCCAGCAAGCAGCTTATTCTCTCATCCCTAATAATCAAAAAGCAGTAACTCATCTCAAAATTGGAGAATTACTACGGCAAAATTTATCTCATATAGAGCAAGAGGAAAAACTATTTGATATTGTCGGACACTTGAACCGAGGACAAGAGCTAATTACTCAACTAAGTGAACGGGAAGCATTAGCTAAACTCAACTTACAAGCGGGAGTTAAAGCGAGAAATTCCACAGCTTATGCCGCCGCAACGGAGTATTTACAACTAGGCATTGAGTTGCTACAAACAAACTGCTGGCAAACTCAGTATGAATTAGCTCTCAACCTCCATATTGCGGCCGTTGAAGTTGCCTATCTCAATGGTGACTTTGAGGAGATGGAAAAGATAGCAGCACTGGTGTTGCGATCCGCTCGGACAATTTTAGACAAAGTGAAAATTTACACAATTCAAATTGCGGCACAAACAACCCAGAGCCAGATGTTAGAGGCGATCGCCATAGGAACAGATGCACTTTCCCAATTAGGAGTAGAATTTCCTCGTGAACCTGATGAAGCTGAAATTGCCAAGGCTCTACAAGCTATTACTAACCAGATCCAGAGCAGACAGATTGGGGAACTAGTTGATCTACCAGTCATGACTAATCCTACATCAGTGGCAGCAATGCAACTATTAGGAAGGTTATTTTCACCCATTTTCGTGGGAATACCAGGTTTATTACCGATTCTGAGCGCAAAGATGGTGAGTTTGTCACTCCAGTTCGGAAATACACCAACATCGACGGTGGGGTATGCAATTCATGGACTGGTGATGTGTGCTGTTTTGCAAGAAGTGGAAACAGGCTACAGTTTTGGTAAATTAGCCCTCTCATTGCTGGAGCGTTTCAATTTACCAGAGTATAAATCCATGACTCTACATCTGTTTGGGGATTTTATTCAGCATCATCGGGAAACTTTGCAGGCAACAACATTAACACTGAAAGATAGCTATAGGATTGGTATGGATACTGGTGATTTTCTCCGTGCTGGCTACAGCATTGTGGGTTATAGCCAGGTAAGATTATTTAGTGGGGTGGAATTGGATATTTGCGAATCTGAGTTAGCAACTTACAGCGCCGCCTTGGCTCAGGTTAAACAATTTTCTCCGCAAGTTTATTTAAACCTAACTTGGCAGACAGTCAAAAATCTGCGGGAACCTGTCAATCAACCAGATTGCTTAATTGGTAGTGCTTATGATGAAACGCAGATGTTTCCTAAGCACCTCCAAGATAGTGAACTGACGGCTATCTCTGTGGCTTACATAGCCAAACTGATGCTAGCTTACTTGTGGGGCAATTACTCGCCTGCAATGAGCTACATTAAACAAATCAAGCTGTATTTAATGGCAGTATCGGGATTAATTTGTGTTCCGATTTTTCACTTTTACGCAGCCCTGACATACCTCGCTATCTTCCGCACACAGTCAAAGCCAGAGCAGGCTGAAATCCTCGCCCAAATTGCAACCCATCAAACTTGTCTGCATCATTCTGCACAAAATGCTCCTATGAATCATTTACATAAATGGTATTTAGTTGAGGCAGAAAAACAACGGGTTTTAGGATATTACTATGAAGCGGGAGACAGGTACGATCGCGCTATTGCCGGCGCTAAAGCAAATGGCTATATCCAAGAAGAAGGTTTAGCCAACGAATTAGCAGCAAAATTTTACCTGGATTGGGGTAGAGAAAAAGCTGCCATGTGGTATGTGCAAGAAGCCTATTATTGTTATGCCAAATGGGGAGCAAAAGCTAAAGTTGCTGATTTAGAAAGACGCTATCCGCAGTTACTTGCCCCCATATTACAGCAAAGCCGTTCGACCCTTTCAACCAACGAAACTATCTTCACCGTGGGGACTGTCACAAAAAGTAGTTCTTCAGTCTCTAGCAGCAGTAGCAACGTCTCAGATACCCTAGATTTAACAGCAATTCTCAAAGCATCTCAAGCAATCTCTGGGGAAATCGAACTAGAAAAACTGCTTTCGTCTTTACTGAAAATCATCATCGAAAATGCTGGGGCTGATAAATGTGTGTTAATGCTGTTGCAAGACAATCATTTATTAATTCAAGGTTCAATTACCCAGGGTTCTAAGCCAATTATGTTGCCAAGTCTTCCCGTTGAAGACAGCCTGGAAATTCCCCACAAACTCATTTACAAAGTCAAGCATAGTCAACATACTGCTGTCTTGTTGGATGCAACCACAGATACTACCTTAGCCAATGACCCATACATCATCCGTCAAAAGCCTTTGAGTATTTTGTGCAGCCCGATTTTGTATCAAGGTAAATTGCTGGGGATTTTATATCTAGAAAATAATTTAGTGAGAGGGGCATTTACGAGCGATCGCGTCCAACTATTGAATTTACTTTGTACACAAGTTGCCATTTCTCTAGAAAATGCCCAACTTTATCAACGTTCTCAGGAAAATGCCCAACAGTTAGAGCGATCGCTGGAAAAATTACGGCTCAGTGAAGCCCGCTTTCAAAAACTGGCAAATAATGTTCCTGGAATAATTTATCAGATCCGGATTAAGGCTGATGGTTCAGCTTCAATACCTTACGTTAGTTCTGGGTGTCAAACACTTTATGAAATAGCAGCAGAAGATTTCATGTCAGGTAAATACAGCTTGCGCGATTTTGAACATCCTGACGATCGAGCAAAGGCGTTTCAAATAGTTGTCGAGTCAGCGAAAAATCTCACCCCTTTTCAGCATGAATGGCGCATTGTTACACCTAATGGAAATATCAAGTGGGTAAAAGCTGCATCTCAGCCAGAACGTGGTGAGGATGGTGAAATTGTATGGGATGGCATTTTGATTGAAATCAGCGATCTCAAACAAGCTGAACTGGATTTGCAACAAGCCCAATTACAAATCATTCAAAGTGAGAAAATGTCCGCCTTGGGTAACTTAGTGGCTGGTGTCGCCCACGAAATGAATAATCCTTTGGGCTTTATTGCTGCTAGTCTCAAGCAAGCTAAACCTACCTTTGCCGATATTCTCGAACATTTGAAAATCTATCAAGAAACTTTACCCGATAAAACTGAAGAAATTCTCGATCACGAGTCGGAAATAGATTTGGAATACACCATAGAAGACCTGCCCAAAATGCTGGATTCTATGACAATAGCTTGTGATAGGTTAAAAAATATCAGCACTTCCCTACGCACTTTCTCCCGTGCTGATAGAGACTACAAAGTACCATTTAATCTTCACGAAGGCATTGATAGCACAATCTTAATTCTCAAACATCGTCTCAAATCTAACGAACAACGTCCCGCAATTAAGGTAATAACTAACTATGGAAATTTACCACAATTAGAATGTTTCCCTGGGCAATTAAATCAGGTATTTATGAATATTTTAGTTAATGCAATTGACGCATTAGATGAATCGAATCACGGACGGAATTTTGAAGAGATTCAATCTCATCCTAACCAGATCACAATTACTACATCAATAGCAGATAAATCCGTGAAAATTTCCATTGCTGATAATGGTAAAGGTATGAGTGAAGAAGTTAAACATAAAATATTTGACCATTTATTTACTACCAAAGGTGTAGGTAAAGGTACAGGTTTAGGGTTGGCTATAGCTAAACAAATTGTTGTGGAAAGCCACGGTGGCCAGTTGAAATGTAACTCGGCTTTAGGAGAAGGTACAGAATTTATCATAGAAATACCCGTGTAGATTTTACTGTTCAAAAGATAAATCCGGGGGTTTGAATTAAGTCAGAGTGGAGGTTTACTTCATAGACGCACAAGCGCCTTACCGCAGGTATCTGAACTTATACCAATTCAAAATTCAAAATTCAAAATTCAAAATTAGGAAAGTCAAACAGCATAAGGGTATGTCTGTATGTATCTGTCGCATTCTTTTTTTAAATTGGTATTAGTAAGAGAGGGGCTTATATCCTTTTTTGGCGTTGCATATTTGCGGGATGAATTTAGACTTCTCGACAAAGCTGAAAGTCGATTCTACCCTTCTCCTGTGGAGACGCTAACGCGTAGCTTGCTTCCCCGTAGGGGTACGGGTTCCGCGTTAGCGGTATGCGTGTTAGCGTTAGCGGGGCGTAGCCCGATAAAAATCATCCCATCAATCAGCAACGCCCCTTTTTTTCTTTGGTCAAGTAGATTTTAGAAGGTGCTTGGAAAAAAATTCTGCGTACTCGTTGACATCAGTATTTTATTTTACTAGAGTGAGAGCGATCGCATGAGTAATTTCCCTTGTGCATCTGTGAAAAATTCTGAGGTAGTTGCACTTATAGACATTATTAATACATATGGAACAATACATTACAGAAGCGATCGGTCTAGGTAGACCACAACTGCAAGTAGAACTAGTATTAAGTCCTGAAATAGAAACATTGCTAAAAGTTACAATTTACGATTTTGCTGCTTTGCTTTCAAAAAACGAACCAGAGAAAGTATCGAAATCTGCATTAGTCATTGGTCATTAGAGACGCGATTGACCGCGTCTGCGTTTTTCATATATGCGCTTAGCCGCATCTGTACAGTTGTCAATTTTCTCTCCCTTGCACCTCCTACTTCCTTCTTGTAGAGAACCTTTAGAAGATGGTAACGTCTACAAGTTCGCACAAGAGTAGAAAGAGTTCTCACATCATGAAGCGCAGACATAAAGTAGCCTGTCTCCAGACATCACTCATCAGTCTCAGCTTAATCTCTGGCTACCTGATACCTAATTCTGCAATTGTCGCTGCACCACCAAGAACCCCAGATAAAACGGTCAATTGTGACATTTTGGTGGTGGGTGGCGGACTTTCTGGGGTTGCTACAGCTTACGAAGGTTTATTAGCGGGTAGAAGGGTTTGCCTAACAGAAATTACTGATTGGTTGGGTGGACAAATTTCCTCTCAAGGAACTTCGGCTTTAGATGAAAGACCCACGCAAAGCCAACGTCAGTTCTATTCTCGCGGCTATTTGGAATTGCGTAATCGCATTCAGAAAAAATACGGTAAGCTTAATCCCGGAGACTGTTGGGTAAGTGATTCCTGTTTTCTGCCCCGTGATGCCCATACAGTGATGGTGCAATTGCTGAAAGATGCAGAAAGACGGGGTAAGGGTAAGTTGGAATGGTTCCCCAACACAGTAATTAAGGATTTAGAAATTTCTCAGGGTAAATTAATTAATAGTGCGATCGCCATTCAACATCAACCAGTTAAAGGCGCACCACCCCTCAACACCTTTACCCTATCACAAACCATTGACGATGCTTATCGTTATAGCAACTCATCCCGGTTTACCAAAAGTATTATTCGCCTAGTTCCCCAACAAACTAAAGGAAATAGTCCCAAATGGTACATCGTAGATGCTAGCGAAACAGGAGAAATTATCGCCCTAGCTGATGTCCCCTACCGCTTAGGTATTGATGCCCGTTCCTTTCTGGAACCTTCTTCCTCCAGTGCCAAAAATGACCCCTATTGTACCCAAGGCTTTACTTACACCTTTGCAATGGAGGCTACCAAGGAAGCACAACCCCAGAAAATGCCCCCATATTATTTACAATATTCGCCCTATTTCAGCTATGAGTTACCAAGACTAGCAGACTTTGGTTTAGTTTTTACCTACCGCCGCATTTGGAGTCCGACGAAGGGAGAACCTGCCAATTTCAACGGCGTGAGATTTTCTGCCCCCACACCAGGGGATATTTCTATGCAGAACTGGACTTGGGGTAACGACTATCGCCCTGGTACTGCCAAAGATAACTTAGTTTACACCAGGCAACAGCTACAAGGAACAGGACAGTTAAAACCAGGTGGTTGGATGGGGGGACTACGAACCGAAAGCCTCCGCAAAGCCGAAGAAAAAGCCTTCTCTTACTATTATTGGTTAGTAGCGGGAACTACAGATTCCCAACTAGGGGAAGGTGTGAAGCGTCCCCAAACTAATAACCGCTTTTTAGCCGGGTTAGACTCCCCAATGGGAACAGCACATGGCTTATCAAAATACCCTTATATGCGGGAAGGTAGGCGCATCATCGGCCGTCCCAGTTGGGGACAACCTACAGGTTTTACTATTTGGGAAGTCGATATTTCTCGTCGTAATTATAACGATGAATATTACCGCAAAACCTTGCCAGCCGATATGTATCGGCAGTTGAGAGCGACATTAGCAGGTTTAGAGGCAACTTCAGTGATTTCTGGTCAGGTTTCCCCAGATAAAGCGATGCGGCGGACTCGTTCCACCATTTTCCCTGATGCTGTAGGCATTGGTCACTACGCCATCGATTTCCACCCTTGTATGGAGAAAAGCCCACCAGAAACACCCGGAAATAGAGAACGTCCAGGGGAACGACGGGGTGCAGGACAAGCCTACCCCTTCCAAATCGCCTTACGGGCAATGATTCCCCAAAAAATTGATAATTTGATAGTCGGGGGTAAAAGTATTGCCACTAGCCACATTGCAGCCGCAGCTTATCGCGTACACTCCTTTGAATGGTCTGCTGGTGCGGCGGCGGGAACTGTAGCCGCTTTTTCCTTAAACAATGAAGTTGCACCTTACCAATTAGTAGACGATTTACCCAAATCAGAACCCCAATTGCAAGCCCTGAAGCGTCTATTAGAAAAAAACGGCAATCCCACAGCTTTCCCTGATACTTCCATCTTCAACCAAAATTGGGAAAATTGGCGGTAGTTGGTCATTGCTCATTAGTCATTGGTCATTGGTTGGACTATTGACTATGGACTATGGACTGTGGACTATTGACTATGGACTCTAGACTATTAACCACTGACCACTAACAATGGACTAAACTATTTAGTTGTAGTTTAGTTTTGTAAAATTCCTCTGGTTAACTGTTCTATGGTTACAAAACTTTCGATAGATGTTTACGCCATGAGTACAGCACCAACTGTCACTCCTGAACGGTCTAATCAAACTGTCCGCAAGTCTTATCCAAATTACAAGGTGATTGTGTTGAATGATGACTTTAATACTTTTCAACACGTTGCCGAGTGTTTGGTGAAGTATATTCCGGGTATGACTGGCGATTTAGCTTGGGATTTGACTAATCAAGTACATTATGAAGGACAAGCGATCGTTTGGGTAGGGCCGCAAGAACCCGCAGAATTGTATCACCAACAATTGCGTCGGGCTGGGCTAACAATGGCCCCCCTAGAGGCGGCTTAATTATCATGGGTAAATCCTCCGCCGACCACCAAAAGCCTGTCTCTCGTAAAAAGGATGGTAGATTAGTTTGGAATCATTCTACCCACATTCCCGGCCTGATACCGATTTTAGAACGCCTGTGTCAACAAGATGGCATTCAAACCATCACACCAGGAGTTATAGGTAGGGTTAAAGGCCATTCTCCCAAAATGCAACTGCGTGTGTCTGTTCCTATTCTTGGCGGCTATAAAGTTATCGCCCGACAGGGAAAAACAGTGCAAGAGGTGTTCATCTTAACACCTCTTGCTCAGGATACACTGGAAGCGATGATTGCGATCGCCTGCAAACGAGGGTAGCCCTTCATAGTCAATAGTCAATAGTCCATCTGACTAGTGACTAACTACTAATCTTGAATTTCTTGGCGTACTGCAAATCTATGTAGTGGCAGACTCAGTATACAAGAAAAAGTTAAAAAATATGACAAAGCTGTAGTTATTTTCAATGTCATCATCATTGGCTCATAGTTAGGAAAAACCATCTTTTCCAGACCAAATGCCACGCAATAAACTAACCAATAACTAAAGCTCATTCTAAATAGAATTTTCTCGGTTTCTTCTCGTTCATCATCTTTTGTACCTTTGCTATCCCAGAGCAATATCAAGCCTGCAATGCAAGCCACAAAGGATACAGCAACTACAAACCCATGACACAAGAAATTAACTCCGTGCATCTGCATTCATCCCAATTTTTGCCATTGAGATTCAGTCTAAAGGAATATTCCTCAAGTCCATACAAAATGGTAACAAACTGCAATATAAAGCCACGATTTTTGTTAACAAATGCAAAGATAAATATATTAGTTTGATTGAGCAAAAAATTCTTTAATTATGATGAATTTTATAGTTATAACGTTTCTTGATGTAGCTTGCCTGGCGTAGCCATAGATGCACTTGATTCCGTACGGTAGAGACGTTGCATGCAACGTCTCTACATCATTTATTTGGCGCAAATTCATGGAGAATTGGTATTATTTATATGAATTTTTGTTTAACCAAATAGATAAGACCGATACACACAGATTTTCTGTTGAGACTGGGCGTAAGGGTATAGGGGTGTAGGGGGTGTAAAGGTTTCGAGCATTTATACCCCTATGCTTGCCTATGTGTAAATTTTATAGTACTATTGTACTATATCTAGATTCTAACTCTATAAACCCCACACTGCACCCGTGGGGTTTTTATTTGGGAGTGCAGATTTGCAAGTTTTCCGACTCCCTCAGTCTCTTGATCAAGAAAAGAATTTACCAATCAAAAGAATACTTAATACTCAAAGTTCTACCTCTAGCAGCAGCATAAGCGCTATCATTTGCTTGCAATTGGGAAACTACGGGGAAATATTGGCTATTAAATAGATTTTCTAATCCCAGTTGTAATGTTCCTGCGCCGAGTTTAATACTGCTGATGTAGTCTACAGTGAAATAACTCTCTACAGGTCTCCTACCAAAGGCCGTATTGTTATTACCAAAGACTTCTCTATTACCAGAATACAAAGCTTGTAGACGATTTCGCCAACCGGGTAAAGTCTCATTTTCTACATAAGCTGTAAGTTTCAATGGGGGAATCCTAAACCCATCTAATGATTCGTAATCGCCATCATTGTTGCTGTCAATTTCCCCACCAATTAAGGTAAATGTCCCGCCAACTTGCCATGTAGAACTAGGTTGTGCGTCAATGGCTGCTTCTAAACCATAAATTCTTTCTGGGGCGCGGATGACAGTTCCTGGTGCTGTGAAAGTTGTACCTAAGTCGGACTCGTTATAAAAAGCTGAGAGTGATGCTTGTACAGTGTCCCATTGCCCACGAATGCCAATTTCATAGTTATCTACTTTTTGGGGTTCGGGATTGAGGGATTCTACAGAAAAGCCTGGTGGGGCGTTGCGGAGTGCTAACCCAATATCTGATAAGGAGAAACCTTGAGCATAGTTAGCAAATACACTCAGTTGGGGATTAAGGGCGTATACTGCGCCCAAATTGAACAGTGTGGCGTTAAAGTTCAAATCACCGCCGCCAATAGTAACGTTGGGATTAGCTAGGGTGCGGAAATCATTGACACTCACATCAGCGTTTTCGTAGCGTACACCACCATTGAAGACGAAGCGATCGCTTATTTCCCAATTCAATTGAGCAAATAATCCCAGACTCCTTAATTCTAAAGGCGGAGTCCAAGAGCGATCGCCTGTTTTACGAAATGCTAACCCCCCACTGGCGACAAACGCAGCTTGATCAAATACAGAGACAGGTTGGGAGGTATCTTCGTGGGAATAATCTACACCCCAAAGTAGTTTGGCTGCACCTTGATTAAATAAAGGTGTTTCTATCTGCAAGCGTCCGCCATACTTTTCTGACTCCACCCGCGATTGAAAGATTTCGTTACCCAAACTAGCAAAGCTACGCCCGTCAAAGGGAAAGAAGCGCGTCAGGTAATCTCGGTAATATAACTGGGCTTGTAGTTTGCTATTGAATAAGTCGTCGTGGGTGTATTGCAGGTTGATGAATGTGTT
Source organism: Anabaena sp. CCY 9910 (assembly GCF_963920875.1). NCBI lineage: Bacteria > Bacillati > Cyanobacteriota > Cyanophyceae > Nostocales > Nostocaceae > Anabaena > Anabaena sp. CCY 9910. The sequence goes on from NZ_CAWUDJ010000002.1 coordinate 15,884, forward strand.
TTCATTCCCTGGCCTTTCATCTAAACTCAATCCTTCTAAAGCACGAGCTTTTTGTCTACCTGGGATAGTATTGACGCTGGGATCACTCGCAATATCTGTATCTTGCTTTTCGTCGAAGCGATTAAAGGTTAGTTGGAGACGTTGATTTGTATCTATATCAACACCAAACTTACCAAATAAGTTGATACTCGAAGCATCAGAAAAGCCACCTTGGGCATTAGGATCAGAGGGAATGCGATCGCCTTGAGCATCAAAGAAGCCACCAGTTTTAGCTACTGCAAAGTTAAAGGTAAAATCAAAGTTATCTTGTTTTGCCGAGATAAAATGCTGTAGGTTGGTGCTAAAACTGTCCCCTGACAAATTACCTAACGCTGCACTCACACCAACTTCTGTCCGGGAGGTTAATTTTTCTTCAGACGGTCGCCTGGTGATGATATTAATCACACCCCCTGTTGCACCATCACCATAAATTGCACTGGGGCCGCGCACTACTTCAATTCTTTCAATCGCCGCCGCGTCAATTGTCCGCAAATCCCGCGACGCATTTCTAGTTGTCGATTGGGGAACTCCATCAATCAAAACCTGGGGATTCCTTCCCCTGAGAGTTAGACCAAAATTACTAGCACCTTGAGCTGGTGGTGCTAAACCAGGAACTGTTTTCCCCAGAATTTCTATGAGGTTACGAGAAGTGCTGGCTTGTGCGGCGATTTGTTCGCGGTCAATAACGGTGATGGAACGCGGGACATTTTGTATTGGTGTTTCGGTACGCGTTGCTGTCACCACCAGTTCAATTGGTTCATCCGCTTCGGCGGGGGAATCTTGAGCTACTTCAGTTGCGGTGAATGCCAAAATTAAACCTGTATCGCTATCAAATAGCTCAAATTTGGGAAGGCTTTTCTCTCCAGTCACAGTCACCCGGATTGTATTGTCATTTTGATTAACCACAGTCACAGTAGTTACGCCTGTGACTGGGTTATTTTGGCTGAATGTGTTTTCCCCAGACAAATTGAGTTGAGCGTTAGTGATATCAGCAATCAAACTATTGCCTTGATTTTGCGTTGATACCTGCAATTTTTCGGCGGCTGTACTATCTAATATCACCTCTAGACCTTGAGCAGTCGGAACAACTCTCACACCAGTTACTTGCGTTAATTCCTGAGCGTTAGGTGCTGGTGATTGTGTATTGAGTGGTGTAGGGGATGGAGCTTCCTGACTATTTGCAGGATGGTTGATAAACGACGAAACAAAGCCTGTGAGCAAGAGAAGAAAAAGGATTTTTCCGGGTTTCATTTTCACTTCACACCTAAAAGTTGCGACTGGATTATGGCTAGTGACACAATCCATCGCCAGTTATTATTGACTTGCATTAGCAATAGTTCTTGATTTTATTAAAATATAACTATTTCAGGAGTTGCACAAGTAGTTTATTGCATAAAAGTATCAAAAAGGTATGACTTAAGCACAAAAAATCTACATGATGGAAGCGAATAAGTCTTGATATACAAGGAATGTAGAGATTTTCTTGTTCTTTGCATACTGTTAGTAATTATTATGATTTACCTATGAAAACGAAAGAGGGGTTTAGGAGTATAAATATTTGAAACCCTCACACCCTTACGCCCATACACCCTCACACCCTCACACCCCTACACCCTCAAACATTTCATTACCATGATGAAGTAAGCAGCTTTAGATAAGAAAAGTTAATGAATCAAAAATTTCTGAGATTTTTAGCTGTTTATTAGTAGACTTTTTCATTAAAGTTCATGTAGGATGTTTGGCAGGTGGAAAATAAATGAAAATAATTATCAAATATTCTGTTCCCACTTACCATTAAGGCTCAACGCCTAGAGGATTTTCACAATGCAACTCAATCACAATGGCGTACACTCTGAAGGCCACTCTTTCGTGGTACCGCAGATATGTCCATCGCAGAGTAGTGTAGGGTCTGATTTTCCTAGTAATCGCGTGCATTCTTTACCTGGTGAGGCATCCAGCCAATATTTAGAGCGCCAGCAAGCACGAGAGTCCAACGCTAGAAGCTATCCCCGGCGAATTCCGATCGCCATTAGTGAGGCTCAGGGTATTTATATCAAAGATGCCGATGGCAATGTATATATTGATTGTTTGGCTGGTGCAGGTACTTTAGCATTAGGACACAATCACCCAGTAGCGATAGAAGCAATGCGAAAGGTGCTAGATGGGGGTTTACCTTTGCATACGCTAGATTTAACCACTCCAGTTAAAGATCAGTTTGTCGAAGAACTGTTTGCTAGTTTACCTCCTGAATTTGCTCAGAATGTCAAGATTCAGTTTTGTGGGCCTTCGGGAGCAGATGCAGTAGAGGCGGCGATTAAACTGGTAAAAACTGCTACTGGCAACCGTAGTGTGTTGTCATTTCATGGTGGTTATCATGGGATGACTCATGGTGCGCTGAGTTTAACAGGGAATCTCAATCCTAAACAAGCAGTAACGGGGTTGATGCCAGATGTCCACTTTTTGCCTTATCCCTATCATTATCGTTGTCCCTTCGGTTTGGGTGGGGAAGCTGGACAGCGCACCAGTAGCCGCTATATAGAATCGATTTTGGATGATCCTGAAAGTGGGATTGTCACACCGGCGGCGATGATTTTGGAAGTTGTGCAAGGGGAAGGTGGGGTGATTCCTGCACCTGATGATTGGTTGCGGGAGATGCGCCGGATTACGCGCGATCGCCACATTCCTCTCATTGTTGATGAGATTCAAACAGGCTTAGGAAGGACTGGTAAACTCTACGCTTTTGAGCATTCGGGAATTATGCCAGATGTATTGTTACTTTCTAAAGCTATTGGTGGGAGTTTACCTTTATCGGTGGTCTTATACAACAAGGAACTCGATCAATGGAGTCCAGGCGCGCACGCGGGGACATTCCGGGGGAATCAAATGGCGATGGCGGCGGGAACAGCAACACTACAGTATATTCTGGAAAATTCCTTGACTGAACACGCGGCGGCGATGGGCGATCGCTTGTTAAAACATCTACACCAAATTCAAGGGGAAACCTATTGTATTGGGGAAGTGCGGGGACGGGGTTTGATGGTTGGTGTGGAGATTATTAATCCCCAAGCATCGGCTGATCGGCGTGGGAAATATCCTGCACATCCGCAGTTAGCTAGTCGTATCCAGGCTGAGTGTTTGCGGCGGGGTTTGATTGTGGAGTTGGGGGGTAGATTTGGTAGTGTGGTGCGCTTTTTACCGCCTTTGATTGTGACTCCGGCGCAGATTGATAGTATTTGTGAGATTTTTGCTTCGGCGGTTCAGGCGGCGGAGAAGCAGGTTTTATCGATTTTTTCGCAGGTGTCCTGATGGTAATTATTTCACGCAGTTCGGCTTTGCCGTTCCCGCAGGGTGGCGCAAAGACGCGGGGAAGGGAGTTTGAGGAGTTGTTTGTTGGGGGAGAGGGTTTGCAGGAGGCGATCGCTTCTGCTGGAGAGGTGTTGATTGATTGTTTTGCAACTCAAGAGAAACCCTATAGTGGGAGGAGTCCCCAGGATTTAACTAGGACTATTGCAGATATGGCTGTGTGTCCTGATGATGGAGTGGGTTTGCGTCAGGTTTTGGCTGAGGTGGGGGAGAATATCATCAAGCATTCGGTGGTGGTGACTCATCCTACTTGTATGGCTCATTTACATTGTCCGCCGTTATTACCTGCTGTGGCGGCTGAGGTGTTGATTAGTGGGACTAATCAATCTCTGGATTCTTGGGATCAAAGTCCGGCTGCTACTGTTTTGGAACAGCTAGTAGTAAATTGGTTGTGTGCAAGTTTTGGTTATGATCCTGATGCTGATGGTATATTTACCAGTGGTGGTACGCAATCCAATTTTATGGGGTTGCTGCTGGCGCGGGATGCTTACGCACATCATCAGTTAAATTGGTGTGTGCAGCAGCAAGGATTACCACCAGAAGCTCAACGTTTTCGGATTCTCTGTTCTCAAGTGGCTCATTTCACCATCAGCCAAGCTGCTTCTTTACTCGGTTTGGGACAGCAAGCTGTGGTAGCGGTGGAGACTGATAGTGATTATCAGCTTTGTGCTGCGGATGTGGAACAGAAGTTAGAACAATTGCAGCAACAGGATTTGTTACCTATTGCTTTAGTTGCGACTGCGGGAACTACGGATTTTGGTAGTATTGATAAATTAGCAGAATTAGCTGCTTGTGCTGAGAAATATGGACTGTGGTTTCATGTGGATGCGGCTTTTGGTGGTGCATTGGTGATGAGCGATCGCCATCGAGATAAACTAGATGGTATTGCTTTGGCTGACTCGATTACAGTCGATTTCCATAAACTGTTTTACCAGCCAATTAGCTGCGGTGCTTTTCTAGTTAAACAGCGTCAAAACTTTGATTTAATTAAGCTACACGCTGATTATCTCAACCCTGAAACCAACGAAATAGCCAGCATTCCCGATTTAGTAACTAAGTCCATACAAACTACCAAGCGATTCGACGCGCTCAAATTATTTGTGTCTCTCCGCACCCTGGGGAGGAGACAATTTGCAGACATGATTGATACAACAATTGAACTAGCCAAGAAAACCGCCAGTTTAATTGACGCTGAACCTGCATTAGAGTTGGCAAACAATCCTACCATTAACGCCGTCGTCTTCCGCTATCTTCCGAGTTACACACCAGCACACCTAGATAGTACAGCCTGGGCAAATCAAATCAATAGCCATATTCGCATGAGCCTATTGCAACAAAGTATTGCAGTCATCGCACAGACCAAAATTGGTCAACTTACCTACCTAAAGTTTACCTTGCTGAACCCTCAGACGGCGATCGCGGATATTCAAGAAGTTCTCAACTCTATCACAACGATAGGTGAGAAGTATTTATTTCACCCACAGGAGAGTCAAGAAGGGTTAAGCCTCTAACCTCAAAAATCTCATTCTCTCCGCGTCTCTGCGTGAGCAAAAAAATAGGAGAGAGGGAGAGCGAACAACTCTCCTCACTCCCCAACATTAAATAACTTTCACTCAAACCATACACTAGACATGACACCATACACAATCGCCAAACCAATCTCAGTGCTGGCGCAACATCGCACTGACAAAGAAATTGCCGAACAAGCAACAATTCACAGCTTTTTGAATTGCTATCTACGCGAAACCAACACGGGTGAAATCATCACCACCGCGACAAAAGACGCTGATATTTTAGAAGTTTTCCAAAATACAAATACAAAATCGTTGTTTTGTTGTCAGTTAACACATCAAAATATCAGGCTATTAATTGGTATAAGATATTATTCACAGACAGGCAGGCATTTATTTAATTTTCCCCTTTATTATCAAGTAGATAAAGGTAATTTACTTGAACTTGATTACCTGACTCTAGCAACGCTCATTACTAAAGAATTAGCCTTGACCGGTGGTAGCAATAGCCATCAAGATGAACTGATTTTGCGTGTGATTCAAAGCTGCAACCATATAGAGAATTTTGTTCGGCAACGGCGACAAGATGTAGAAAAACTTTATACTTTTAACAGCGATTTCATCGCATCTGAACAAGCTTTAGTTTTTGGACATCATTTACACCCCACCCCTAAAAGTCGGCAAAGTTTTGCTGACCATGAATTGTCAATTTATTCGCCAGAATTAAACGGTAGTTTTCCTCTGCATTACTTTCGCGTTCATCAGTCGATGGTAATGGAAGGTTCGCAGCTATCACAGACAGCAACAACACTGATTAAATCAGAATTATTGGCTGACGAAAATGTTGATCATCAATTCAAAAATACTTATTGTAGGGAAGATGAATATGCTTTGTTACCGATACACCCTTGGCAAGCTAATTATTTACTGCAACAGCCACAAATTCAACAATTGATTAAGCAAGAAATATTGCAAGATTTAGGTTTAGTTGGTCGAGCATATCAACCTACATCTTCAATTCGTACTGTCTATCATCCAGAGGCGGCATTTATGTTAAAATTGTCGCTGAACATCAAAATTACTAACTCTGTCCGCACTAATTTATATAAAGAATTAGAACGGAGTTTAGAAGTACACCAAATTTTGGCAAGTGCAATTGGGCAACAACTATATCAACGGTTCCCTGATTTCCAAATCATTGCTGATCCTGCTTATATCACTTTAAAAATTGATGGTGTTGCTGTTGATGGTTTCTCAACAATTCTGCGAGAAAATCCGTTTTTAAATAATCCCCAGACGGATGCAACTTGTGTAGTAGCTTTGTGTCAAGACTCTATTTTGGGTAACGGTTCACGATTAGCACGGATTATTGAGGAACTAGCACAACAAGAAAACCGTTCGACTGAGGCGGTGAGTTTGGATTGGTTCAACCGTTATTTACAAATTTACTTAGAGCCAATTCTCTGGTTATATTTCACTTACGGTATAGGATTAGAAGCCCATCAGCAAAATAGTGTTGTACAGTTAAAAGATGGCTATCCTGAGAAGTTCTTTTATCGGGATAATCAAGGTTATTATTACCGTCGTTCTTATCATCAATTATTAGATAATATTCTGCCGGGGATCAGTCAAAAAAGTCAGACGATATGTGATGATGAGGTTATTGATGAACGATTGACTTACTACTTGTTTTTTAATAATCTGTTCGGTTTAATTAATGCTTTTGGTGTGGCTGGACTTGTAGATGAGGAATTACTGTTAGGGGAGTTGCGAAACATCTTAAGCAAATATTCTGAACATTCTTTAGTGAGTAATTTACTTTCTCAGTCACAGTTACTTTGTAAGGCTAATCTTCTCACACGGTTTCATAATCTGGACGAACTTGTGGGGCCAGTTTCTACACAGTCTGTCTATGTTGCTGTTGATAATCCTTTGATGTAAACGCAGAGGGGCGCAGGGGTTTACGCAAAGTAACGCAGAGAGTTTATGAGAGGAATTTAAGGCTGGAGTTTATGTCGGTTAGTACGATTAATTACAGTTATGTACGGTTTGATTCTACTATCAATAAAACTATTGCTTTTCGTCCGGTGGTTTTGGAGGAGGATTTAAATCTGATTCATGAGTGGATGAATCAACCTCATGTGATTCCTTTTTGGAATTTAGCGTTTGATTTGGAACGGATGCGGGAGCATTTACAAAAGGCTTTAGCGGATAAACATCAAACTCTTTATATTGGTTGTTTAGATGATGAACCGATGAGTTATTGGGAGTCATACTGGACAATTGATGATATTGTGGCTCGACATTATTCAGCAGAGGCGACAGATCAAGGTATTCATTTGTTAATTGGGGAAGCAAAATTTTTAGGTCAAGGTTACGCTTTGCCACTGTTACGGGCTATGACATTTTTTCAGTTTGCAAATCAGGCGACGCAAAAGATTATTGCTGAACCAGATATCCGCAATCAGAAGATGATTCATGTTTTTGAAAAGTGTGGTTTTGAGTTTCAGAAGGAGATTGAATTGCCGGATAAAGTTGGGGCTTTGATGTTTTGCGATCGCCAGGTATTTTTTGAAAGGTGGAAAGCATGATAAATTGTGTTTATGACTTGATTGGTATTGGTCTTGGCCCTTTTAATTTAGGTTTGGCTGCACTGCTAGAACCCGTGACAGAAATTAAGTCTTTATTTCTGGAACAAAAGCCTGAATTTCAATGGCATCCAGGGTTATTACTGGAAGGGACGACAATTCAAGTACCGTTTTTGGCAGACTTGGTGACAATGGCTGAACCTAGTAGCAAATTCAGCTTTCTTAGTTACCTAAAAGCTAAATCTCGTCTTTATAATTTTTACTTTTGGGAAGAATTTCATATTCCCAGACGAGAATATAATGATTACTGTCGATGGGTAGCCAAACAATTACCTAATTGTTACTTTGGTGAACAAGTAAAAAGTATTGATTGGGATGAAAAAGCGCAGGAATTTATAGTTTCTGGTACTAACTTTATCTACCGTTGTCGCAATTTGGTTTTAGGTGTGGGTACTGTCCCTTACATACCGCCTTGTTTCCGCGATGTAGTCTCAGAAAATATTTTTCACTCGTCCCAATTTCTCCATCAAAAAGTCGGTTGTCGCCAAGCAAAATCAATTACAGTCATCGGTTCTGGACAAAGTGCAGCCGAGGTGTTTTATGAACTATTACAAGAGCAAGAAAACTATAATTATCACCTAGAATGGCATACCCGTTCCTCTGGTTTTTTCCCAATGGAATATTCCAAATTGGGATTAGAACATTTCTCACCCGATTACATCCATTATTTCTACAATTTACGCCCAGAACAGCGAGACGAACTATTAACTAAACAAGGGTTGCTATATAAGGGAATTAGCTTTCATACCATAGCCAAAATCTATGATTTGCTTTACGAGCGTTCCGTCGCCGATAATTATCCTGATGTTAGGTTATTGTCTGGGGTAGAAGTTAAAGAAGTAGAACCCACGGCTAACGGTTATCGTCTTACCTATCGCCATTCTCATCAGAATCAACCATTTATTCACCATAGCGATCGCATTATCTTAGCAACCGGCTATCATCACGCTATCCCTAACTTTATGGCAGATATCCGCGATTTGCTGCAATGGGATGAACATGGGCGTTACCAGGTGAATTTTGACTATCATCTCTCCCTCACCCAAGACATCCCCAATCAGATTTTTGTCCAAAACGCCGAGTTACATACCCACGGTATTGGCGCGCCAGATTTGGGGTTAGGTTGTTACCGCAACTCTGTGATTATCAACTCCTTAACAGGACGCGACGTTTACCCAGTACAAAAGCGTAACGTCTTTCAGCAATTTGGTGTAGTCGCATGAAGCATCGGCTACCCCTCATCTCAGGCGCATTATTTTTATGTGTGTTCTTGAGTATTTTCAACGAGGTGTTACTGTCACCCTTTTATCCCCAGTTTTTCCGTAAAGTCTTCGGCGTGACAGATTTAGCCTACACCGGTTACTACATCTTTGTGTGTCGGTTAACCGTGGTGTTATCTGCGCCTGTGTGGGGTGTGTTATCGCGCCGCTTTGAAGTCAAACACCTACTTTTTGCTGGACAATTGGGTGCAGCCTTCATGACAGCCTTAATGGGTACAAGCACCAGTGTAGAGCAATTTTTGATTTACACCATCCTGCTGTTACTGTGCAAAAGCAGTTATTTGCTAGTCTATCCCCTCATTATCCAACTAAGTGGCGAAGAAAAACGAGCTGCGATCGCCGGTACATACCAAGCCGTGTTTCATAGTGCAATCATCATTGCCACCATCATCGGCGCATTTATGGTCAATATCGATACACCATTAATTATTTTTTACGGGATTGCCGCAGCCGATATTTTACAACTTGCCATCTGTGCTTATATATTGCGGGGTGTATCTACCCAACAAGCAGGGGGGCAGGAGAGCAGGGGAGAAAATCAGCCAGTAGCACCGAACCAAATGGGTTACATCATCGCTATCGGGGTAGTAATTCTCACCTTCCAACTAGCAAATAACTTAGTCCGTCCTTACTTCACAGAGTATGTTACCGCCGAACCATTAAACGTTGACATCCTCACCAGCAGCTTGTTATTTCTAATACCCAGTGTAATGGCGATCGCTGCCTTACCCTACATCCGTCAAGCCTGTCGTCCCGAACGCCTCCAAACCATCTACTTAGGAAGTTTAAGCCTACTCATCGTCAGCTTAGGCATACAAGGACTATCATCCAACCTACCCTTACTCATCCTAGCGAGGATAGTTTACGGCTTCTTCCTAGCAGTCACCCAAGCCGCCTTAGAACTGCAAATATTCAACCAAAGCACAGCCAAACACCTCCACTTCAACTACAGCCTCGCCATCTCCTTCGCCAACATCGGACACTTAGGCGCACCCCTTTTAGCCTCCTGGCTAGTCAACACCCACAGCCTAGCCTCCCCATTCATCGCCGCCACCATAATTTGCTGCCTAAACCTACTATTTTCAAGACTTACGCACAAAGGTTATTTGTTAAGAACGGGTGTAAGGGTATGAGGGTGTAGGGGTGTAAGGGTTTTCACAACCCACATTCTTGCCCAAAACCTTGATTTTTCCCATCACCGCGTAAATCCTAAATCTTGTCAGAAAGCAGAAAGCTTTTCAACTCTTTCTCTCTGCACCTCTGCGTGAGCTTTCCTCTCATTACCTAAAACAATGCAAAACCTAACCCAAACCCTCCAACCCCAACGCTGGCAAACAATTAGCCAAAAACTCCTAGCCAAAATGCTCTCCGAATTCATGTATGAAGAAATCATCAAACCGGAGACAATAGAACAAACCCCAGAATCCACCCTCTATAACCTCACCCTCCCCGAAGGTATCGCCTACAAATTCCAAGCCAAAAAACGCTTATTCGATAGCTATCGCGTCATCCCCGCATCTATCCAACGACGAGAAGCCGGAGAATTTTCCCCAGCATTCAACCCCCTGCAATTCGTCCTCGACATTCATACATTTGTAGGAATGACGGCTGAAACCACAGCCCATTTAATCAAAGAACTCAGCAACACCCTACTAGCTGACGCACATATCCAAACCAAGAAAGAAACCCAAAATATAGACTTACTCAGCTTAGATTACCCCTCCTTGGAAGGGGAAATGGAAGGACACCCCTGGATAACCTTCAACAAAGGACGCATCGGTTTTGGCTACGATGATTACCTAGCCCACGCACCAGAAAGTAAACAGCCAGTTTCCCTCTTTTGGATTGCTGTTAGCAGTGAACACGCCCAATTTAACGCCATCCCAGGACTAGATTATGTCACCCTCATCCAAGAAGAATTAGGCGCAGAAAGTCTCGCGGAATTTACCGCCATTTTAGAACAACGTCATCTCAACCCCGCCGATTATTATTTTCTGCCCGTCCATGATTGGCAATGGAAAAATATCATTACCCTTTTGTTTGTGGAAGAAATAGCCACAGGTGCAATTATTCCCCTTGGTTACAGCCAAGATAAATATTTACCCCAACAATCAATTCGCACCTTTGCCAATATCAGTCACCCGCAGAAACGGTATGTTAAATTACCCCTGAGCATTTTAAATACTCTCGTTTACCGTGGTTTACCAGGCGATCGCACACAGGTTGCCCCACTGGTTACAGAATATGTAAAATCGATTTGTGACAATGATCCTTTCCTAAAAAATGAGTGTCGCTTAATACTTCCTGGGGAAATTGCCAGCGTCAATTATGATCATCCATACTATAGCCAACTCGCAGGCGCGCCTTATCAATATAAGGAAATGTTGGGCTGTCTATGGCGAGAGAGTGTTTTAGTTTATACCGAAGCCGATGAACGTCCAATTACTTTAGCTTCCTTATTACACATTGATGGTAGTGGTAAACCCTTTATTTCTCAACTGGTAGAACGCTCTGGACTCAGTTTAGATGAATGGTTATCTCGCTTATTTAACACGATTTTACCGCCATTACTACATTACCTCTACCGCTACGGTGTAGTTTTCTCCCCCCACGGTGAAAACACAATTTTGGTACTGAAGGATTTTGTCCCCCATCGGTTAGCAATGAAAGATTTTGTTGATGATGTAAATATCAGTCGTCATCCCTTACCGGAATTAGAGACTTTAACACCACAACTCAAAGCCGTCTTATTGACTGAACCACCAGAAGGATTATGTCAATTTATCTTTGCTGGCTTGTTTATCTGTCACCATCGTTACCTCTCGGATTTATTAGCTGACTACCACAACTATCCAGAACACACCTTCTGGACAAAAGTCAGACAGACAATCTTGAATTATCAAAGCCGGTTCCCTGAAATGCAAGACAGATTTGAGTTATTCAACTTGCTAGCACCCCAATTTACCAAGCTGTGCTTGAATCGCAATCGCTTGATTACTTATGGTTACGCCGATGATGGCGATCGCCCCCATGCTGCCGCCTTCGGTAAGGTGAATAATGCTTTGTATTTAGTTGACCAAAAAGCTAAATATCTCTCTGTCAATTCCCAGGAAAAACAAGTCAACCATAGTCAATCTTCCTGCATATTTACATATATTGATCCTGAGTATGGCAAAGAAGTTTCTTTCCGTCCTGTATCCTATGAACAAGATGTAGAAATGATTTATGATTGGATGCAGCAAAAGCATTTGATACCTTTTTGGAAATTAAATATTTCCTTTGCAGAATTTCAGGAATATTTGCAAAAATCCCTCACGGCAGATCACAAGAAACTTTTTATTGGTAGTTTAGATGGTGAACCTGTTTCATATGGAATTATCTATCAAGTAATCAAAGATAATATCCGCCATTACTATCCTTATCAAGAGTCTGATATGGGAGGTCACATAGCTATTGGAAAAAGGGAACACTTTGACAAAGAATATATATTCCCAATTTTTAGAGGTTCATCAGCTTTAGTGTTTCATCTTTATAAAACTGAAAGATTAATTATTGAACCAGACTCACGCAATAGAATTGTCATTCCTACTCAAGAGCAATGTGGTTTTTATATTTATGACGAAGTAAAACTTCCTCATAAGAAAGCAACTTTGATGATATTAGAGAGGGAAAAATTCTTTCAGAATCTATCTAATTTAAAGCAGGTTAGCACAGGATTTTGCAACGTTAAATAGTTAATATTCCATCTGTAAATAAGGGATTTAGGGAATTTGATAATATTTTTTATCAATCAAGAGAGGTACATTTACTTTTATCTCTTTCTGTTCCCTAAAATCCAAAGTGGAGTATTGACAAAAAAATTAACAGTGGATTCAAGTCATGCAAGTAAAAGAGCCAAAAACCACTATTCATCCTGAAATTCTAGAAATTGTCAAGACAATCAAAAAAAGGATGGATGAGTTAGGACATCCTCCCATATCTGAATTAACACCTGAAGCATCCAGATTTTTTTACCAGGAAGCTATTAAGTTATATCATCTGACTACTGAAGAAGGCGTAACAATAGAAAATAGATGGATTGAAAGAGTAGGAGATATACCTATAGCTATTAGGGTTTATAAACCTGAAGATGAAGTAGACAATATAAACAGTATCAAAGAAAAGTCAACACCGTATCCAATTCTAGTTTATTTTCAAGGAGGCGGTTGGGTATTTGGTGATTTAGATAGTGCAGATGCTCCTTGTTCTTTCTTATGTAAACATATAAATTGCATTGTCGTATCTGTTCAATATCGTCAAGCTCCTGAATATAAATGCCCTATCCCTGTTATTGATGCACTAGAGGCTATTAAATGGGTACATAAAAATTCTCAAAGTTTAGGAGGAGATGCACAAAAAATCGCTGTAGGGGGAGAAAGTGCTGGAGCTAATTTAGCAGCAGTAGCAGCTATTAAATTAAGAGATGAAGGAAATATTTCATTAGTAGCACAACTTTTGATTACTCCGGTTACTCAATATGGTTTTAATACCCAATCTTATCAAGCAGGTTATACCAAAGGTCTTTCTTTGGAAACAATGAAATGGTTTTGGAATCATTACTTGGAAAATGATCTTCAGGGGGAAGAATACTATGCGTCACCATTGAAAGTTCAAGATGCTAGAAATTTACCACCATGTTTAATTGTTACCGCAGAACATGATCCATTACGAGATGATGGACTATTATATGCTCAATATTTACAATCGTTTCAAGTCAAAGTCAAAGTCCTTCACTATGAATCTTTTATTCATAGTTTTATTCGGATGATTCGCGTGATTGAAGATACAAGAAAAGCTTTATATGAGATGGCCATTAATTTCCGAGAAATGCTGTATTTTTATCAACAAACATAGATGTAAATACAACTATTGCACAATATAATAATTATATATGAGTTAAAAGCTGATTTTATAATCCTATCAAACAAAAAGATTAGCAACCTGATGAAAAATTATGATCTAGACTTAATGAAATGCCGTTTTTGCTCTGAGGTCTCTAAGCAAAATGGAGAAGATACTTTAGGTACTCTTTACCCTTTTGATTCCTGGCTGATCTTTGAAATAAAACAGCCGTGGAATGTGAATATGTTGGCAGATACTCAACCCATATCACAAGCAGTAATAGATTTAATACAGGAAATCCATCAACAACAGAAAATTAAATTTTGGCAATTAGCGATCGCGCCAGATCACGAATATTCCACATCAGATAATATAAGAATCTTTCATTATTCCCGACCTGCTCAACTATTTGCTAAATATGATAAGCGAGAATATATTATCCCCTGGGAACTGATTGGAGAACTGATATTTGCTCTTTATAAACAACCTCAGTTCTTGACAAATTTTGATAAATACCTCCAAGATACTTCCCATATTCGAGAAATCATGGTTTGTACTCATGGTAATGTAGATGTAGCTTGCGCTCGTTTTGGCTATCCTATTTATCAAGAACTACGTCAAAATTATGCCTATTCTCAACTTCGCATCTGGAGATGTAGTCACTTTGGAGGACATCAATTTGCTCCTACTTTAATTGATATGCCCTATGGACGTAGCTGGGGTCATCTTAACCCTGAAATTTTACCTAATATCATCTATCAAAAAGGTGATATTAGTCAACTTCGTCCCTTTTATCGTGGTTTTTTTGGATTACCTACTTTTGCTCAAATTTTAGAAGGAGAAATTTGGTTACAAGAAGAATGGAATTGGTATGAATACTTAAAATTTGGTCAGGTTTTAGAGTTAACAGAAGATAAAACTAGGGCTATGGTAGAAGTTGATTTTGTTAGTCCTAATCAAGAAATTAAAGGTAAATACCAAGGAATAATCAAACAAACTCATCAAGTTATAACTCAACACCACAGCAAGGATAAAAACTTATTTCCTATTCCCCAATATCAGGTTTTTAATTTAAGATATTTACCTTTAAAGAAATGAATCAATTCAAAATTCGCGCATTAAAGACAGTTGGAGTCGGGGATATTTTACTCCAACTCAACTGATACTACGTATAAACGTAGGGGTCTTAAACCCTTGAATTTACGATAAGTGAGATAATCTATTGATTTTTATTCTCTACAGCTATTTGTAAGCAGGGTTGTGTTCTTGGCAGTAATCATATAAACTAACCAAAATAATTGCTAAAATATCTCATTAACTTTTGGGAGACAGAAATTGGTAGTTATTGATACTCGTAATCTGAAAATTGCTTATGACCACCGAATTATCGTTTCTGACCTCTCCATCACCCTCCCGGAAGGCGAAATCACGGCTTTACTGGGGCCAAACGGTTCGGGTAAAAGTACAGTGTTGCGTACCCTAGCGAGATTATTAACACCAATCCGGGGTGCAGTTTATATTGACGGTTGTAATATTGCCAAAATCCCGACTAAACAATTGGCACGAAAGTTAGCAATGCTACCTCAATTCTCGGAAATTCCATCAGCAATTACAGTCAAGGAATTGATTGGTTATGGACGCTATCCCCATCAGAATTTATTGGGGGGCTTTTCCCAAAAAGATATCGCCGCAATGGAATGGGCGTTAGCTGTGACTGGTTTGGAATCTTTAGCAGATAGGATAGTAGATACCCTTTCGGGAGGGGAACGTCAAAGGGCTTGGATAGCAATGGCGTTAGCACAGCAAACCCAGGTGTTATTACTTGATGAACCCACAACATATCTAGATATCCGCCATCAAATAGAAGTTTTAGCTTTAGTGCGACGACTCAACCAAGAACATGGAATTACTGTTGGCTGGGTGTTACATGATTTGAATCAAGCCGCAGCGTATAGCGATCGCCTAATTATGCTCAAACAAGGAAATATAGTCACCGCAGGTACTCCCCAAGAAGTGATGACAGCCAGCAACATTCAGCAAGTTTTCGGTGTAGAAATGACTGTGATTCCGCATCCCATCAATGGCTATCCCACTTGTTTACCTTGCCATCTAGGTATTCCAGAAGGAGAGTTAGCAAGATGAGCAAATTTACTAGACGCGCCTTTTTAACTGCGGCGACGGCTTCCGCTTTGACTGTCGCTTGTAATCGTTCTCCTCGTCCCCAAGCTGCAAGTAAAGCTGCTAGTAAAACTGCAACTAGAGTAGTCGCCCTAGAATGGGTGTATGCAGAAAACCTTTTAGCCTTGGGAATCCAGCCTGTAGGAGTTGCAGATATCCCAGGTTATAAAAAATATGTGAACGTACAACCATCCCTAGATGAGAGTGTAGTTGATGTAGGGACACGCCAAGAACCAAGTTTAGAAGCGATCGCCCAATTAAAACCAGATTTAATTTTAGGTGTAGATTTAAGACACCAGAATATTTACGATACCTTATCTGCGATCGCCCCCACCCTCATATTTAACCCCTATCCCTCGGCGGAAAACTCAAATCAACTAGACGAGATGCAGCAAACATTCCGCAAAATTGCCGAAAGCGTCAACCGTCAAGATGTAGGGGAAAAAGTTCTTCAGCAAATGCAAACCCAATTTCACACAGCAGCCACCCGCATCAAAAATACTCAAAAACCTGATTTCGTCCTCGGACAGTTTAGCGACAACGCCCCTCAAATCCGCCTGTTCACCGATAACTCAATGGCTGCACAAATCCTCACAGCCATCGGTTTAAAAAACGCCTGGAAAGGAGAATTCGACCGTTTTGGCTTTAATACAGTTTGGGTAGAAGCACTCCCAAAAGTCGAAACAGCCAACTTCATCTATATTTCCGCCCCCAATAGCCCCTACAAACAACAACTAGAAACTAACCCCGTCTGGCAAAAACTACAATTCGTCCAGCAAAAAAGATTGTATGCGATCGCCCCAGACACCTGGCTATTCGGCGGCCCCCTATCAGCCCAAATCCTAGTAGATAAAATCATTAAAACCCTCACTGAAGAAGCAGAGGGGCAGGGGGCAGGGAGCAGGGGGAGCAAGAGAAAGTCCCAGAGCCGTTGAGCAAAGCGGAACATGGGTATGAACGTGAAAAGCGTGTCGCAGACAAGCCCTGCCCTTCTAGGACTCTCTTGTTGGGGCGCAGTCTGAGCTTTCGTCTCAGTTTTCCCCCTTGCCCCCTGCCCCCTGCTCCCCTGCCTCTTTTGACCTAAATCCCCATGCTCAAACCCCTCCTCACCCCAATCCTCCTCCTTCTTCCCCTCCTCTTCCTCCACAGCAACCCCATCACCACCCCAGATGACATCCTCCTTTACATCAAACTACCCCGCACTGTTATCGGTATCCTATCAGGTGCATCTTTAGGAATCGCCGGCGCAATATTCCAGACAGTTACCCGTAACCCCCTAGCCTCACCCGCCACATTAGGAATCAACGCAGGTGCATATTTAGCCATCACCGCCACAACCATCTTTGCACCAGAGATATTTGCTTGGTCGCCTTTATTGGTAGCATTCACGGGTGGTTTATTAGCAGCCTTACTCGTCTACGCCATCGCCGGAAAGGAAATTACCCCCATCCGTCTCACTCTCTCCGGAATGGCTGTTTCCCTCGCCTTAGCCGCCTTCACCTCTGCGTTACAACTAATCTACGAAAACCAAACCCGTGATTTATTTTTTTGGGGTGCAGGTTCTTTATTACAAACCAACTGGCAAGGAAGTATTTACGCCGCACCTAGAGTATTATTAGGAGCGATCGCAGTTTTCCTCATCGCCAAACCCCTAGATGTCCTCCTCATGGGTGAAGATGTCGCCCGTTCCCTGGGTTCAAAAGTCCAGTGGACACGCTTATCTAGCACCCTACTAGGTATATTTTTAGCCTCCGTTGCTGTGAGTGTAGTCGGGCCAATTGGCTTTGTAGGTTTAGTTGCACCCCATATAGGCAAATTGATGGGATGTCGCCAACATCAAATTTTATTACCATCAGCAGCAATTTGGGGCGCAGTCATATTATTAGGGGCTGACTTAATAGCACAACAGATATCCAGTGAATTACCTGCGGGAGGTATCACAGCTTTATTAGGCGCACCGTTTTTAGTCTGGTTGGTGCGTTCATCGCCCCGTCTATTGACAAAGACAGGGGGGAATAATGCTTTACCAATACAGATAAAATCCCGCCTCCAGTATCCTGTTTTACTTTTAGCTGGTTGTTCTTGCTTATTACTGGTATTGCTTGTAGGGTTATCCCTCGGCAATATTCATTTAAATATTCATCAACTAACTCAAGTCATTATTGGTAATAGTGACGCACTCACCGAAAGAATAGTCTTATACTTACGCCTACCCCGCTTACTAGTAGCATTACTAGCAGGAGCAGCCTTAGCCATCAGTGGTTTATTGTTACAGGGAGTAGTCCGCAATCCCTTGGCTGGGCCGGAGATTATGGGGATTACTTCAGGCGCAGGTTTCGGGGCATTACTTGTATTAGTATTACTACCCAACACACCTGTAAAATTCATACCAATCGCTGCGTTTATTGGTGCAGTTGTCGCCTTTGGTGTAGTTTATCTAGCAGCTTGGCAAAACGGTGTAGCACCAGGGAGACTAGCGTTGATAGGAATAGCGGTATCTGCGTTTTGTGCGGCGGGAATTAACCTATTAGTGGTGAAGTCAAAATTACAAGTATCTCAGGCCTTGGTGTGGTTAGCTGGGAGTACTTACGCTCGCCAGTGGGATGAAGTATGGCAATTACTAGCTTTTCCCTTAATTTTATTGCCTTTGGGCTGGTTATTTGCCCGTAAATTAGATGTGATGGCCTTAGGAGAAGATTTACCACAGATTTTGGGGATGCGTTTACAGCAAGCTCGTGGTGTAATATTAGCGATCGCAGTTGCTTTAGCTGCTGCTGCTGTCTCTACGGTGGGAACTATTAGCTTTGTAGGGTTAATTGCTCCCCACGCTGCACGTTTATTAGTAGGTTCTCGACACCGCCAACTAGTACCCATAGCGGCAATTTTCGGTGCTATTTTAGTCACTTTAGCCGATACCGTTGGTCGCGTTGTTTTAGCTCCCAAAGAAATTCCCTCTGGATTAGTCACCGCCCTAATTGGTACACCTTATTTCCTCTGGTTACTAGGAGGAAACCAAAAGCATTGATTAACAATTCAAAATTCAAAATACCCTGCGGGAAGGCTGCGCCAACAAAATTCAAAATAAACCACCTTGTAGAGACGCGATTCATCGCGTCTTCTTCTCCACCCAATCCCCAATCCCTAATCAATCAAATTTTCCAAAGCCACCTGTAAATCTTGAGTTAAATTACTCACAGCCCTTTTAGCCGCTTGGCGGTTATCATGCACCTTTTCCCAGCGTTCCGTGACAGAAATCGGCTCACCTAACTTAATTACTGCCTCCCGTAAACCTAACCTTGGTCGTCCTGGTAGAGTCGATTCTTGTATGCGAGAAAGCATATCAAACATTAGTAAAGCCGTCTCAGCAAATCTGTCTGCACTATATTTTTCTTGTATATAGGTAGCATTCACAGCCACAAAACTTTCTACCAGACGCATATGCTGTATTCGTAAGTCGGCTTCTTGGGCTACCCAGTCGGCGAGTCCGCGTTGGAAGGACGGCAAATTATCGATATCTGGTAAATCTTCTCTATATATACGATTCCAACTGGCTTCTTCTAAACGGCGACAACGGTCGATAAAATTACCTTGAGCTGGAATACCAAAATACTGCTCAGAAACTTGTAACGCTTTATCTAATAAACGATGTAGTCTGGCAATTAACACCTGATTGGGCGTGGTAGATTCTTCTGTGGCTATAGTGTTGGGGATATCTTGATGATAGAAGCGGCGATAAAACTCTTCCATCTCTGTAATTAAATATTCACCCAGGCCGCAGATGCGTTGGGCATAAATTTCTGGTTGATTGATTGCAGACTCCCCAACTGATTGCACTGGTAAACCGCTATCTGCTTCTAACTTACTCAACAACCAGTCCAATTTAGACCAAGGCGGCGTAACATAACGATATTGGATAGATACCGGCACAATGACCACAGTTTCAGTCCGGTTAGCTTTGTGCAAGTCTTCCACACACCAAAACCCCAATTGGGAAACACCAGGTTCCAGAGGGCTGACTATGCCACTGTGACCATTATTACCACCTTCAGGCGCAACAGCAATGGGGAATGGAGCGTTAGCGAATAAATCCCTTGCTGTTTGAATAGCTTGCCTATCTAACCGTCTTCCACGCCGAATTGGCACACCTCCCAACTGAGAAAATAACCAACCCAACCAATTCCCGGCCCATATTGTCATTCCTCTGTCATAAACAAAATGACTGTGAACTGGGTATTGCAACTTAATACCTTTTTGACGCGCCACCCGTGGAACAATGCGAGAAATTAAGTACAACATACACAAGGGGTCTTCTACCTCTGGGTGGCGAAATGCCATTAAAAAGCGAATTTTCCCACTTTGGAATTGTTGATAAAGTTCTGCTAATGTCTCAGAATTTTCTGCTTCAATTTTGACGATACCAGCCGGGAGCCAGGGGCGTGTGCGAAAGCGCAACACTAGGGGTAGTAACCACTGCATTAACCTGAGAATGAGGAGGTTAAAACTGTGGGGGATAAATTTTAGAGGTGGTTGGGTAGAGTTAATTAATTTCGGCAAGTGATACTCCCGACTATGTTATCTAAATTGAATGCCTAATTGATTTTGCCACTTTTAAAAGCAGGTAATTGGTAATTAGTAATTGGTACTTATACCGTTTCTTGGTGAAGATGCACTTTATTCTGTACTGTAGAGACGTTGCATGCAACGTCTCTACTATTTGGCTTCATAGAGAATTGGGGCGTTGCTGATTGATGGGATGATTTTTATCTCACGCATTCGCCCTTGGCGTTCCCGAAGGGTAGGCGCAAAGGCGCAAAGAATCGGCTTTCAGCTTTGTCGAGAAGTCTAAATTCATCCCGCAAATATGCAACGCCAGAATTGGTAATTACTCATGTGATTTGGTTCACCGATGATGACACCAAGACTGTATGAATAAAAAATGGGTAAATCTCATCAAAATACAACACCTACCCCTACACCCCCATACCCCTAAACCCGTTTATTGGCGACATTCGCCTATGGTTGAGGGTAGCCCAATCGCTGTTAGTTTAATAATGAATTACTCTACACAGCCAGATGAACACACCACAAGACCCCCGCAAATATGCACCAGCAACACAACGCAACCGCGAACCCATCTTAGAAGTGCTTTTACAAGTGTTGCCTGCCAGTGGCACTATTCTAGAAATTGCCAGTGGTACAGGTGAACACGCCATTTTCTTTGCCCCCCGTCTTCAACCACGTAAATGGCTACCCTCTGACCCCAATCCTGAATTACGAGCTAGTATCACCGCCTGGATGGCACAATTTCCCAGCGATAATCTTTACCCACCTGTAGAACTTGATGCTAGTCAGCCAATTTGGTCAGTAGAAAGGGACGCAATTCTACAGGATGACCCCATTGCTGCCATAGTTAATATCAATATGATTCACATTTCCCCTTGGTCAGCT
Organism: Anabaena sp. CCY 9910; assembly: GCF_963920875.1. Lineage (NCBI taxonomy): Bacteria > Bacillati > Cyanobacteriota > Cyanophyceae > Nostocales > Nostocaceae > Anabaena > Anabaena sp. CCY 9910. The sequence continues at coordinate 37,232 of NZ_CAWUDJ010000002.1, forward strand.
TGTTTGGGACTATTGGCTGGTGCGGGGCGGATTTTGCCACCAGGCGGGATTCTTTATCTTTACGGGCCTTACAAACAAGGGGGAGAACATACCGCCCCAAGCAACGCCGCCTTCGACGAATCCTTACGTTCCCAAAATCCAGAGTGGGGAGTACGCAACCTGGAAGATGTGATTGCAGCAGCTAAACAACAAAATCTCCAACTGCATAAAACCTACCAAATGCCTGCCAATAATCTTTCGGTGGTCTTTCGACGTTAGTTATGTGAGGGTGTAAGGGTGTGAGGGTGTAGGGGTGTGAGGGAAGAATTTGGTTTTACTCTTTCCCCTACACCCCTATACCCATAAATTATGTAAATGGAGGTTAGCGGACTCGAACCGCTGACATCCTGCTTGCAAAGCAGGCGCTCTACCAACTGAGCTAAACCCCCGTAAAATTGAATTTATAACCTCCAATATCATAGTCGAAAACTCTGTTTTTTACAAAGGGATGAACCAAGAAAATACGCAAATCGTTGCTGCATTTTATAAATTCGTCAGTTTGCCGGATTTTGCCGAGAAACAAGAACCCTTATTGGCTTATTGTTTAGCCCAAGATATCAAGGGTACGATTCTCTTAGCTAAAGAAGGAATCAATGGCACAATTGCGGGTTCGCGTCTAAGCATTGATAATGTTTTATCTTATCTACGTTCTGACTCGCGCCTACAAGACCTAGAACACAAAGAATCTACCGCAGACACTCCGCCATTTGAACGGATGAAAGTGCGGCTGAAAAAAGAAATTGTCACTTTGGGTTTACCAGAAGTAGACCCTAATGAACAGGTGGGTACTTATGTGACCCCTGAAGAATGGAATGAGTTGATTTCTGACCCGGAAGTGATTGTTATTGATACACGCAATGATTACGAAGTACATATCGGTACTTTCCAGGGGGCGCAAAATCCCCAAACAAACTCATTTCGAGACTTCCCGGAATATGTCCGCCAAAACCTCGACCCAAATCAGCACAAAAAAGTTGCGATGTTTTGTACTGGGGGTATTCGCTGCGAAAAAGCTTCATCTTTCATGCTTTCTCAAGGTTTTGCAGAGGTTTATCATCTCAAGGGTGGTATACTCAAATACCTAGAGCAAATCCCACCAGAGGAGAGTTTATGGCAAGGGGAATGTTTTGTTTTTGATGAACGTATCGCCGTAGTTCACGGGTTAGAGCCGGGAACTCACGAGTTATGTTTCTGTTGTGGACATCCCTTGGCTGAAGAAGATAAGGCATCTCCTCAGTATGAAGAAGGTATTTCTTGCTCCCACTGTTTTGATAGTCTCACGGAAGATAAAAGAACGCGTCAGCAGGAAAAGTGGCGACAATATCAGTTAAAAAATTCCCACTCTTTGGGTAATTCAAAATTATAGTCCCATCAATCACTTTATCCAAATTCTGGCGATCGCTCAATCATATAGCTGGGGACTGGGGACTAGGGACTGGGTACTGGGTGAAAAGTCTTGTTGCGTCTAGTAAATATTAAGTAGTGGCGTGGCAAGGCTAAAATGATGGGATAAACTGGGATGAAATTAAACGCAGATGCACGCAGATAAACACAGATAGAACGATCGCCTACATGGTAAATTATGTGAGCATGGTCAGTACGCAGAGGAATAAAGCCTCTGTCCACTCGACGACTGCGCCGTAGGTGTCGCCGGTGTGTCCGCCTAATTTGTGATTAAACCATGCAGCTGTTAAAGTAGCGATCGCACTCCCTACGATCAACACGACTACTGATATCAATAGATGATGGTTATTTACTAGCCAAAATAAGCCACTGACTGCAACCATCAAGCATAATCCGGGTAATAAGTCTTTGTATGAGCGAATAGCTTGTTTATGGAATGCCCCTTTACCAGTGGCTTTTAAATAAGGATAACAGGCGATCGCTACTTGTTGTCCCCAACGTCCCCAGCCACAAGCAGCCATTAATACTAGCCAACGGTATTCCCCAATCTCTGTGAGGGCAGAGGTTTTTAGTAATAATATAGCGATCGCACTCATAGCTCCAAATGCACCTGTAGCACTATCCGCCATCACTTGCAAACGCCGTTCTGGGTCACCCACAGCCAAACCATCAGCTGTATCCATCGCCCCATCTAAATGTAACCCCCCAGTGATAAAAATCCACAGTACCACTACCAAGGCACTGCGAGTTAATACGGGCATTCCCAAATAATTCATACCTCCATCAAATAAACCCAAAATCCCCCCAATGATTAACCCCACCATAGGGACAAGCCGCGCCACCCCCTGAAAATCTAAACCTTTGATGTAAGGTAGAGGAATACTTGTATAAAAAATAATACTTGCCAATAAATCCAATAACAACAGCTTCACCATTTCAATCTCGCTTCATCACCCATAACCCAATACAGTTCAGTTAAGACAACAACTTAGACTGGTGTAGGTTGGGTGGAGGAACAGAACCCAACATTCACGCATACTTTGTTGGGTTTCGCTATCGCTTCACTCAACCTACTATTCTCTTAACTTCATCACCCATAACCAATCCTCTGCGTTTCAATTTCCCCCAAAACCTCACAAAAAAGCAAATTCTTATGTATACTTTTTGACCATGTTTGGATAAAAGCAAAGTCACATGGAACGCGCCATTTCTGCTATAGGAATTTTAGTTTTCATTGGTATATCCTACGCCATGTCTATTCGCCGTGATGCAGTGCGTTGGCGAACTGTAGCCTGGGGTTTAGGGTTGGAATTTGTATTGGCGCTAGTAATTCTCAAAACACCTTGGGGATTAAATGTGTTTAGGTCTTTGGGTGATACAGTCAGCTATTTTTTATCGTTCTCAGATGTGGGGGCAAAATTTGTCTTTGGCGATAACTTTAAGGATCATTTTTTTGCCTTTCAAGTACTACCAACAATTATCTTTTTTTCTGCTTTCATTAACGTCTTGTATTATTACGGCATTTTACCAAGGGTGGTCAACGGGTTGGCGTGGGTGATGATGAAGACCATGAAAACTTCTGGTTCCGAATCTCTGTCTTGTGCTGGGAACATTTTTCTGGGGCCGACAGAATCAGCACTGATGGTAAAACCTTATGTGGCAAAAATGACTCAATCAGAACTCCATGCAGTCATGACTGGTGGCTTTGCCACAATTGCTGGTGGTGTGCTAGGGGCTTACTTGTCTTTTGGAATACCTCCAGAACATTTAATTGCTGCCTTTTTCATGACTGCGCCCACCTCGTTGGTAGTATCCAAATTACTTTATCCAGAAACAGAAGTATCAGAAACGACTGGTCAGGCAAAGATGGAAGGCGAGACAGGTTATGTCAATGTGATTGATGCTGCTGCTAGCGGCGCAATTGATGGTGTAAAGCTAGCAGTGAATGTGGGGGTAATGATTATTGCTTTTTTGGGGTTGTTGGCTGTTGTTAATGCCCTAATTGGATGGTTGGGGTCTTATATTGGCTTACCACAATTATCTTTAGAGTGGATTTTGTCTTTTATTATGGCTCCTGTAGCGTTTTTTATGGGCGTACCTTGGAGCGATTGCGCGCAAGTGGGGGCGCTACTGGGTAAGAAAACAATTTTGAATGAGTTCTTGGCTTATGTAGATTTGGGAAACTTAATTAAGAGTGGGAAAATCTCTGAGAGGGCAGTGATTATTACAACTTATGCTTTGTGTAACTTCGCCAATATCGGTTCAATTGGTATTACTATAGGCGGTATTACTGGGATGGCTCCTCAACGTCAACATGATTTAGCCCGGATGGGTTTTAGAAGTATGATTGGTGGATTGTTGGCAGGTTTTATTACCGCTTGTATCGCCGGAATGTTAATTTAACAGCTTATTGTAGTTCGTAATTAAATTGTTCTCAGGGTGTTAATTTCTTTCAAAAAATGGGTGATTTATGCCACATTGTACTAGTTATTTTTAACATAACCAAGTTGCCAGTTTTGTGGTTGGTTTAACTGATTGAGCTTACCTTGGATAATCAGATTTAGAGCAATGCGTGTATTTAAATATCCTCGAACCGGATAGTAACCTTGCTTACGGGAAATGCCAGCAAGAATATTTTTATCAAGAGGCATTAATCCCCCACATTGAGTAGATTCTCCTGGGATTTTTAGCCGAAATAAATACTCATGTTGGTAACCATCAGGAATCTGAAATAAAGCATATACATGATGCTGACCGCGCCAAGGTTGAACTACTATCTCTTCAGCAAATGTATAGTATTTAGCCTGTTTTGTTTGCAGAAAACCATAAGGAGTGTCACAACTCGTAACAGGCGATCGCTCAAAAAGATTCCAGATATAATATACGCTTATTACACAAACTAAAGTAAGTGCAAATAATATACAAAATCGAGATTTTCTCAGCACTTATCTAGACCCTAAAGCATTTTTCTGTGTTATTTTAGCGAGGAAAAACGGGGGTGTAATAAGGGTTTAGGGGTTTAGGGGTTTAGGGGTTTAGGGGTTTAGGAATGATGTAGAGACGTTGCATGCAACGTCTCTACAGTACAGAATCAAGCGCATCTTCATCAAGAAACTGTACTACACCCTCAAACCCCTAAACCCTCACACCCTTACACCCTCACACCCCTACACCCCTACACCCTTACACCCTCACACCCCTACACCCCTACACTCCTACACTGGTGAGAATACATAAGAACCAAAATCTGGTAAATTAGCTCGGAATGCTTGACCTATGAATTTGGGAACAAAATAATGAAGCCATTTCTTTTTGTCACCGATTTGGATCATACTCTGGTAGGTAATGATGCAGCCCTGGCAAAACTAAGCCAGATACTCACTCACCATCGTGAAGAATATGGCACAAAGATAGTTTATGCTACTGGGCGATCGCCTATTCTCTACAAAGAACTGCAAGTAGAAAAAAACCTGATAGAACCTGATGGGTTAGTTCTGTCTGTAGGTACGGAAATCTATCTTGATGGTAGTGGTCACCCTGACTCGGACTGGTCGGAAATTCTTGCTGAGGGTTGGAATCGGGAAATTGTCTTATCAGTAACTAAAAAATTTCCTGAATTAGTGCTGCAACCAGACTCGGAACAACGCCCTTTTAAAGTGAGTTTTTTCCTGCATCAAGAAGCTTCATTTAAGGTCATACCACAACTTGAGGCAGAGTTAGAGAAATATGAACTAAATATAAAGTTAATTTATAGTAGCGGTATAGACCTTGACATTGTACCATTAAACAGCGATAAAGGTCAGGCAATGCAGTTTCTTCGCCAAAAGTGGGAATTTGCAGCAGAAAGAACAGTTGTTTGTGGTGATTCAGGTAATGATATTGCTTTGTTCGCTGTAGGCAACGAAAGGGGAATCATCGTCGGGAATGCCCGACCAGAGTTGCTTCAGTGGCACAGTGAGTATCCCGCAGACCATCGCTACCTGGCAAAAAACTTTTGTGCAGGTGGAATTATTGAAGGTTTACAATTCTTTGGTTTCCTAGAATGATTAGCTATCTCAAAGGTATAGTCGCTGGTATTCAAAACGTAGGCAGCAATCGCGTCATTCTCACTCTTGAAGTGAATGGTATGGGCTATGATTTGCAAATTCCCCAACGATTAGCAAAGCAATTACCCACAACCGGAGATTTGGTGCAAATATTTACCCATTACCAAGTCCGGGAAGAAATACCCTTGCTTTATGGTTTCTCTTCCCCAGCCGAACGGGATTTATTCCGCCACCTATTGTCTGTTAGTGGTGTGGGTGCAGCCAGCGCGATCGCCCTCTTGGACACTTTGGAACTACCCGATTTAGTCCAAGCCATCATCGCCGCTAATGTCCAAATCTTAATTCAAGCCCCAGGAGTGGGTAAAAAAATCGCTGACCGCATTTGTTTGGAACTCAAAGCCAAATTAATCGAATGGCGCAAATCAGCAGGCTTCTTCGTCGCTACCGAAGGCCCAGCCCCCGGTATTCTCGAAGAAGTGCAAATGACTTTATTCGCCTTGGGTTACACTGCCCATGAAGTTAGTCACGCCCTACACGTAGTCAGCGAAGATATTGGTTTACCAAAAGATGCCTACGTGGAAGACTGGATTAAACAAGCGATCGCTCATCTTAGCAGTAGTGAGCAAGTTAGTCATTAGTCATCAGTCAACAGTCAACAGTCAACAGTCATCAGTTACTCCCCCACTCCCTAAAAGTTTTTGAATTTTGAATTTTGAATTTTGAATTATTATGCCCGATCCCTATGCTTGGTTACAAAACTCACTCCTAACCATCCATCGGGCCGATTGGTATCGTTCAGTGCAAACAATACAGGGTCGTGCTGGTGCAAGCGTGGTTTTAGGGGGGCAGGAAGTAATTAATTTTGCTAGTAATGATTATTTGGGGTTGGCTGGGGATGAACGCTTGATAGCGGCAGCCGTAGCTGCTACTCAAGAATTTGGGACTGGGAGTACTGGTTCGAGATTATTGAGTGGGCATCGAGAACTGCATGGGGAATTGGAAAAGGCGATCGCATCTTGGAAACAAACAGAAGATGCGTTAGTGTTTAGCTCAGGCTATCTGGCTAATATAGGAGTGATCGCAGCTCTGGTTGGCAAGCGTGATTTAATTTTATCTGACCAATACAATCATTCCAGTCTGAAAAATGGAGCTATCCTCAGTGGGGCAACAGTTAGGGAATATTCCCACTGTGAGGTAGAGGAACTGAAAACCCAATTACTTGAGCAACGGCAAAACTACCGACGTTGTTTAATTTTGACAGATAGCGTCTTCAGTATGGATGGGGATTTATGCCCTTTACCCGCTCTATTAGATTTGGCTGAACAATTTAGTTGTATGCTCCTAGTTGATGAAGCTCATGCTACTGGAGTGATGGGTAAAACCGGTGCTGGGTGTGTAGAACATTTTGGGTGTACAGGTAGACAATTAATCCAAATTGGTACACTGAGTAAAGCCTTGGGTAGTTTAGGTGGGTATGTAGCAGGAAGCCACTCCTTAATTGACTATTTGCGAAACCGCGCCCCTAGTTGGATTTACACTACAGGGTTATCACCCGCAGATACAGCCGCAGCCTTAGCAGCCATCAACATAGCTCGACAAGAACCACAACACAGGATGCAGTTGTGGCACAACGTTAATTACTTGAGAGAATTATTGCTAGAAATACCAAACCTGAAATTACTGCCATCAGCATCGCCCATACTATGTTTTCAGTTGTCAAGTCCCAGTGAAGCGCTACAAGTGGGTAAGCAACTAAAACAAGCAGGAATCTTTGCCCCAGCGATTCGCCCCCCCACAGTTCCTACAAGTCGGATCAGAATATCCTTAATGGCAACCCATAAACCAGAACATATAGAAAAATTAGTGGCAGTATTGGCAGACATCAACTAGTGATTGTGGCGATGAAAAGGACTCGCTACGATAGCAGTAAGAATTTATCGTATCTGAGTATGGCAACACAAGACACTCCACTTACGGGAGATGCACTGATTAAAGAAGTCTGTCGTCGGATTCGAGTAGCCCGCAGCTATTGGGATGCTCATAATAATGCTGCTTGTAGGGGTGAACGCGATCGCGCATTAGACCTTTACAACAAACTCAGCAAAGAACAAAAACAGCAGATTCCGCAAGTGCTACGAGTGTGGCTTCGCTACCGTAGTGAGAAATACTTCGGCGCACACCGAACACCACCCAAGTCATAACAATTAGAAAATACAGATTCTATAAAGGTTTCTGGGTTTGGATCTGTTTCATAATTTTGGTGTATTGGTATGAGACAGATTCATCCTTCCACTCAGTAACGCATATATAAAACAATACGGTTCAGTTAAGAGAATATTAAATTGGGTGTCGCAATTTCTCTTTTTATACAAATAAATAATTACTTACAAACGCTGGGATCAAAGCTGAGACACAACACGGCAAATATTTAGTCAAAGAATTTACATTTTTGTTGGCTTTATGACTATCGTAAATTTACTGGGATTGATATTATCAATCTGAAATCCTGTTATGTTCATTTTTGGTTTTGTACGAACACTACCTCAACTAGCCGCTAGTTTGCAAGTAGTTTTACTAGGTCAACTTATTAAAACGCATGAAACAGCAAAAAGCTCGACGCAACCGAGGTGTAACCTTGACCCTCCAAGGTTGGGATAAACTTCAAGCTGCCAAAGCTAAAGCAGAATGGGAAAAGAATGGTGGAGATAGCTTTTCTTTGGAAGAACTGAGCGATCGCACCCGTTTAGCTCTGCACACTATATCTAGAATCTTGGCACGCTTGGAACCTGTAGATAAAAGTTCCTTGCAGCTTGCTTTTGCTGCCTTTAATTTGGAGTTATCTCCAAGCGATTATACTCGTCCTACCTCAACCGTAGAAGAACTAGAAACTCGACAAGGAAACCCACAGTATGACTGGGCAGAAGCACCCGATGTATCTGTGTTTTTTGGTCGCAGTGAAGAATTATTGCAGCTACGACAATGGGTATTAGAAGAACGGTGTCGTTTAGTTGGACTGCTGGGAATTGGTGGTATTGGCAAAACCACTTTAGCGGTGAAGTTAGGGCTGCAAATTCAAGCCGAATTTGAGGTAGTGGTGTGGCGAAGTTTGCAAAATGCACCACCAGTAGATGAGCAAGTAACAAACATACTGCAATCTTTACTGTCGGCGTTGCAAAAGGAAATGGTGATTCCTGAAAGCTTTGATGGCAAATTAGCAAAGCTGATGGAATGTTTGCAATCAAACCGATGTTTGCTGATTTTAGACAATTTTGAGACAATTCTCTCTGGTGGTCAAGCTGGGCAATGTCGTCCTGGTTACGAGGGATACGGTCAATTACTCAAACGCATTGGCGAAGTACCTCATATTAGTTGCCTCCTGTTTACTTCTAGAGAAAAACCTAGAGAAATTGTACCCTTAGAAGGAGAAAGAACAGGAGTGCGATCGATCCCATTAAAGGGATTAAATCCTACCGAGGGACAAGAGTTATTCCAGCAAAAAGGACAATTCACAGGTACAGAACAAGAATGGCAATTACTCATCGAGCATTATGGGGGTAACCCCTTAGCACTCAAGATGGTAGCAGCCGGAACCCAAGAGCTGTTCGATGGTAGAATCGCCCCTGTTTTAGAGTATGTAGAACACGGGATACTAATTTTTGAGGACATTGGCGACTTGTTAGAACGGCAATTCTACCATTTGTCACCAGTAGAAGCGGAAGTAATGTATTGGCTGGCAATTAATCGAGAGCCAGTATCCCTTACCGAGTTAGTTGCTGATATAGTGACATCTTCTTCTCAGCGTCTTGTACCTTCAGCAATTAACTCTCTGTTGCAAAGGTCATTAATTGAAAGAAGTGGTAAGTATTTCTTTTTACAACCAGTTGTGATGGAATATACCACCCAGCGATTGGTTCAACAAATTCGTCAACAATTGTTAGGGGAAAAGTCTGCCCGTTTAGGCTTATTCCAAACCCATGCTTTAATCAAGGCAACAAGCAAAGACTTCATCCGGGAGACACAAAAGCAATTGATTGTGCAACCATTACTTGAGCAATTGTTGCTAGAGATGGGCAGTCAAGAACAACTAATAATTTTGTTACAGAATATATTGGAGCAGCAAAGACATCAAACTGCAATCTTAACTGGGTATGCAGGGGGTAATATCCTCAACTTTTTAGCGCATTTGCAAGTAAATTTACGGGAGTATGACTTCTCAAATTTGTGCATGAGGCAAGCTGACTTACAGCGTATCAATTTAGCTGGAGTCAATTTCCAAAATACAGCTTTTGATCAGTCTGCATTTGCCACAAGTTTAAAGAATATTTTTTCACTTGCCTTGAGTCCAGATAGAAAACTGTTAGCTACAGGGGATCAAGATGGGCAAATTCATTTGTGGCAAATGGCAAATAGAAAAAACCTGTTGACATTTAAAGGACATGAATGTGTAGTTTGGACAGTTGCCTTTAGTCCTGATGGACAAACCCTGGCAAGTGGTGGTCATGATGGATTAATCAAATTGTGGGATGTACAAACGGGAGATTGTCTCAAAACTTTAGCTCAACACAAAGGTATTGTTTGGTCTGTTCGCTTTAGTCCAGATGGACAAACTCTTGCAAGTGGTAGTTTAGACGCTTCAATTCGTTTGTGGGATATCCGTCGAGGTGAGTGTCTTAAAATATTGCACGGTCATACTAGTGGGGTATGTTCAGTCAGGTTTAATCCAGATGGTTCTATCCTGGCAAGTGGTAGTCAAGATTGCGACATTCGCTTATGGGATCTCAATACAGATAAATGTATAAAAGTTTTGCAAGGTCATGCTGGCAATGTACGCGCGGTTTGCTTCAGCCCAGATGGTAAAACTCTTGCTAGTAGCAGTAGTGACCACTCTGTTCGGTTATGGAATGTGAGTCAAGGTACTTACATCAAAACATTTCACGGTCATAAAAATGAAGTATGGTCAGTTTGCTTTAGTCCAGACGGTCAAACCATAGCTACAGGGAGTTATGACTCCAGTGTGAGGTTGTGGGATGTGCAGCAAGGTACCTGTATTAAAATTTTCCACGGTCATACCAGTGATGTGTTCTCAGTCATTTTTAGTTCAGATCGCCACATAGTTAGTGCTGCTCAAGATTTCAGTGTACGTATATGGAATATAAGTAAAGGCGTATGCGTGAGAACGTTACAAGGTCACTCCAGTGGGGCGTTTTCGGTCAGCTTTAACTCTGTATGCCCGACAGGAGTCGATTGTCTGTTGGCGACAGGTAGTATGGATGGTTTGGTTCGGCTATGGGATGTTGCATCTGGTGACTGTACTAAAATTTTACAAGGTCACACAAATTGGGTATGGTCAGTTAGCTTTAGTCCTGTTGGTTCTATATTAGCTAGTGGCAGTCATGACAAAAGCATTAAACTGTGGGATGTGATTTCTGGTCATTGTATTACAACTTTATACGGTCATCATGGTGGAGTAACATCAGTTAGCTTTAGTCCAGATGGTCAAACTTTGGCTAGTGCCAGTAGGGACAAGAGTGTAAAGTTGTGGGATATTCATAAGCGTAAATGTGTAAAAACATTAGAAGGTCACACGGGTGACATCTGGTCAGTTAGTTTTAGCCCGGATGGCAATACCTTAGCTACTGCTAGTGCAGACTACTTAGTTAAGCTGTGGGATGTGGATGAAGGTAAATGTATAATAACTTTGCCTGGTCACACTGATGGAGTCTGGTCATTGAGTTTTAGTCCAGATGGTAAAATACTCGCTACTGGTAGTGTCGATCACTCGATTAGATTGTGGGATGCTAGTAACTTTACTTGCTTAAAAGTGTTGCAAGGACATACTTCTACTGTATGGTCAGTCAGTTTTAGCCCTGATGGTTCCACTTTGGCATCCGCCAGTTCTGACCAAACAATCCGCTTATGGGATATGAATAACTTTACCTGTGTCAAAGTCTTGGATAGTCATACTAGTGGAGGATGCGCTGTTAGCTTTAATTCTGTTGGTAATATCTTGGTTAATACTAGTCAAGATGAAGTAATAAAGCTTTGGGATGTGGAAACATTTGAGCGGATTAAAACCCTGAAAGTAGATCGCCTTTATGAAGGGATGAACATTAGGGGGGTGACTGGGTTAACAGCAGCGCAGCGATCTGCACTCTTGGCTTTGGGGGCGGTAGAAGGTGTGGGGTAGGTTTTGTTACGGGTGATTGCTTTTTTGAGATAGGTGGTAAGGGGGCGATCGCCTCTAGAGTCTATTTATAGAGTAAATATTAAGTAGGGGAGGCAAAAAGCGGTGTAGATGTTCTTCCCGCTTTATTGCCGTTGTGTTACGGCTATGCAAGGATTTCGGAAGTCGAGCAAGTGGGAATTAGCCGTAACGCACCTTACAATTCCAAGTGTACTTGGTGCAAGATGTGAGCCTTCCACGGGCGCGATTAACGCTTCCGTAAAATATGAACTGAGCACATTTTGATGATATTTTTCAAAGCCTTACCGTATAAAGGCTTTAAAATGTGCAAGTTGAAAGTTAAGCCTCTTAAATAAACAGAAGGAAAGTTTGGCTGTTGTCCACAATTACCGTAATAATGTCCGTGATTGGTTCGATAAAGAAAGCGATCTCTACACAAGTATGGTTCCGTAATATCGGTTTAGCAGTAGCTTGAGAAAGGCTTTAGTCAACCCATCTGAAGTAAATTCTTTTACCGCTAATTCAAATATAACATTATTAATATCCTCAGCTTTGTAGCCTTCCGAGATCATCTTGTTTATAAATTTAGGTGCTATTGACAATGCCATCGTATAAGCTAATGACTGAATTCTTGTTCCGCGACAATTAGACAGATTTTCAATAAGGGGTTCAGCAATAGACTCAGAAGGTTTATCAAATAAAACTTCTTTTATTTTCTCCAATATTTCTCTATCTTTTTCTGTTAGTATACTCTTCCGCACAATTTCATTTGTAGACGTGTCTTCAGAAATTCCGGGAAATAATTCGCTAAAATTGCTTGAAATTTTTGATGTTACTTCTTTCGTAATAACCTTTTTAAATGCCTCATGTTTATCAGATTCAGTTAATGCGATAGCGCTGTATTCAAAAGCTTTAGACAATAAAGATGTATATTCATTTAATGTGAAAACCGCACCCAATATTTCTCCGCTTAATGATGCAAAATCACTGCTATACTTCTTGTCTATTTCAAATTGACTTAATCTTTTTACTTGAGTGTCAAATATATAATCAACAAGTTTAGAAGCAGCAGATGCAGCAAATGGTGCAATTGGAGTAAAGTATGCACCTGCAACAACACTAGCAGCTGTTTTTGCCATATATTGCTTTGCTTCAACAGTTTCATCGTTGCGTAACAGGTTACGTAGTAAATGCGTTCCTACAATCAATCGTGGCAAACTTAATAGACTTAGAAATCTCATACTATTGTCTCCCGGATTTTTAGTCAACGTTATTTTTAGCACTTAAGCAAGTGTAAGTTTTAAAGCAAACTTATTGTTTTTACTGGATTTTATTTATTCATAAAATAAAAACAATGAGATTATAAATGTACCGAACCATACTAAAGTTGCATAACCTAAAAGTTTAGGAAGCAATATTGTTGCTTCTATATATCTTTGGAAAAGAGAGGATGAATATGCAAAAAATGACTGATTATTTATACTTACAATTTTCAATCGCTTAATTCTTGGTTGACGATTCGCAGTGTGGTAGATGACTCGCATAAAGATTTATTGGGAAAGTGCGATGTAGCTTTTACATACCCTAGTTTGCCTACGTTCCTCTACTTACACCAGGCAACTTTAGCAAGTTATCTTCAACTTATTTTCAACTTAAGTGTTTCAGAAACAAGCGATCGCCTACATCAACCCTATTACCAAAAGTGCGTAGAAGCTCTGCTTCTTGTCGCCAGACATCCCATGATATTTATCAAAATGCCTAATTACTTTCCCATTTCCCTAAATTCAGCAAGCAAACCGGAGTTTGCTTACTCATTTGCTTTAAATGCTTTCTCATTTCAGTAGATTCAGCAAGCAAACTGGAGTTTGCTTATTCATTTGCTTTAAATGCTTTCTCATTTCAGTAGATTCAGAAAGCAAACCGGAGTTTGCTTATTCATTTGCTTTAAATGCTTTCTCATTTCAGTAGTTCGCGCATTTATAACAATGATCGCTTGTAGCAAAAGTTGTTGTAGATTTGCCAAAATTCTCTCAGGCTAATCATACGGATATTTTTTAAGGTAAAGAATATCAACCGTACTATGTTACAAGGTGTATGTCATGGCGCGTAGAAAAAGAAGCTCTCCTGTGTTACAAAAAGCAGTGCGGCGTGCGGCTGGTATGAACTCAATTGATCCAAATTTAGATGTGGGTAATGGACTCACTCTACCTGTTTTCTCAACTTTAATTGAGACGATGCGAACTAAAGAGAATGCCTACAACAGTGCTCTTTCTAACCTAGATAAGTTATATCGTGAAATGCTCGAAACAGAAAGTAAATTAGGAGATATGGCAGAACATATGCTGATGGGAGTCGGCGTTCTATATGGTAAAAGCAGTGTAGAGTATGGCATGGCGGGAGGAGTTCCTAAAAACCAACGCAGCAAGGGATTGCGGGGTGAGTCGTTAACTTCTAGTCCTCAGCAACCGTCATTTGTTGCCAATGTAGATGGTAACGGAAATGGAAAAAAACCAGCACCGACAAGTTAGGATGTGGGCTGTGACTGAAATTTTGTAAGGTGCAAATCTGGCGATCGCCGTTTTCCATGAAAGCGATCGCCCACATCGCCACATTCAGCCAATAATCGAAAGAGCGATCGCAGAGTGTCTTTAGGCTTGTCGCTGACTAATAAGTAAATTAAAACATTTGTACCCTTTTCTCCAGCAACTCTTGACTTCACAGCATTATCTTGCGAAGCTAATAATTAGAAAAACTAAATAAAATTCATTATGCCTGACTGGTTAAAGTTCCTTTCTCGCATCAACCCGTTAATTTATCAGGTTGATGCTTTACGCGGCACTACGTTATTGCTTAGGTCAAGCGTATATGGCTTTGGTCTGGATTGTACAATTCTCTTATTAGCATTAATAGGTTTAAACCTCATCTGTGGCAAACTTTATCCACAGGTGATGATGTAATTAGGAGAATTACGATACTCATGAAGCTCGATAAATCCTCTCAAGAAGGTGCAACTTCCGCAGAATGTGCCGCCAAAGTAATGGAAACTGTACCCTCAGTCATGAGGTTTATCCGAGCTAAGATGCGAGCGCACAAAGCCGCTTTTTTATCGATACCACAATTGCGATCGCTAGCATTTCTCAATCGTAACCCCGGAGCGTCTTTATCTGATCTAGCAGAACATTTAGGTGTCACTTCTGCTACAGCATCAGCCACAATCGAACGGCTAGTACAACGGGATTTAGTGCAACGGATTCACCATCCACAAGAGCGCAGACGTATTGTTCTCACTCTGACTGATGAGGGAAAATCTATTTTGCAACAATCCTTAGATGAAACACGCGCCCAAATTGCTGATCTTTTGGAAGGTCTGACAGCCGAGGAAATATCCCAAGTTGAAAAAGGATTGGCTTTACTCAAAAATGTCTTCGATCAAACGGAATTCACCCCCCCCAAGCGCTGAAGCTAACCAGCACGACCCCTTTGCCGCTTTGAGGTTTCGAGACTATCGCCTATTTACATTAGGACGTGTATTGCTGTCTGTGGGATCACAGATGCAGACTGTAGCTATTGGTTGGGAACTCTACGAACGCACTAACTCAGCTATGGTGTTAGGTGGCGTAGGGTTAGCCCAAGTCTTACCAATGATTGCCCTCACCTTAGTTGCTGGAGATATTGCCGATCGCCGTTCACGCAAACTGACTATATTATTGTCAGTAATGTTATTAGCGCTCTGCTCCCTGGGTTTAGCAATACTTTCTTATACTAGAGGCGCAGTATTTTTAATTTACGGCTGCTTGGCGTTAATTGGTGTGGGTAGAGCATTTCTCAAGCCTGCCAGTGATGCAATTATGTGGCAGTTAATACCTGTGAACGCTTTTACCAATGCAGCTACTTGGAATAGTAGCAGCTTTCAGTTAGCATCGGTGGCTGGCCCGGCTTTGGGTGGTTTGGGGATTGCTGTACTAGGAAGCGCCACAGGAGTATACATATTAGCAGCGATCGCTGGTTTTTTGTGTTTTCTCTTCATGGCAGCAATCAAAGAGAAAAAAGTTGAGCGTGTTACTGAACCCATCTCCTTGCAAGCACTAGCAGCCGGTGCTAAGTTCATCTGGGAAAATCAGTTAATTTTGGCAGCCATTACCTTAGATATGTTCGCCGTTTTATTAGGAGGCGCAGTTGCACTGTTACCAGTCTTTGCCAAAGATATTTTGCAGGTGGGGCCAGTGGAATTGGGATATCTACAAGCAGCGCCTTCTATCGGCGCTTTAATTATGGCTGTGACTTTAGCCTACCTACCACCATTACGTAAAGCTGGGACAGCTTTATTGTGGTCTGTGATTGGCTTTGGTGTAGTAACAATTATCTTTGGGCTTTCCCGATGGTTTTGGTTATCCCTAATCATGCTTACCCTGAGTGGCGCACTAGATACTATCAGCGTAGTCATTCGCCATACATTGGTACAAATCAGAACCCCTGACCAATTACGCGGTCGAGTTGCAGCGATTAATAGCGTATTTATCAGCGCTTCCAATGAGTTGGGAGGTTTTGAGTCTGGTCTAACGGCGGCTTTATTCGGCCCAGTGCTTTCCGTAGTTGGTGGCGGTATTGGCACGATTTTAGTCGTGGTTGCTACGGCTGCGATTTGGCCGGGAATTGTCAAGTTAGGGTCACTGCAAGAGTATGAATAACAATTCAAAAATTACGAAAGTTCCGTTACTTCTAATGTCTCTCAATTGTGAATAGGTATAAACCTGGTTAAGTTAACGTGAGTCTCCAATGGAGGCGCACGTTAACTTAAAACATCACGGATTCCAAAATCTAGGCATCTGATGTACAAAATTAAATTGCTGATTGACGCTAGTAGAAGGGGCGGCTGGGTATCCATATTGGCGAATGATCCGCCTGAGTCGTTCTTGTTGTTCAGGAGATAACTGACTATTTGCTTGAGTAGGCGATCGCCCAATAGCAGTTTCATTGTAGTTGCCCTTATACCACCTTGCTGATACTAATACCCAACCGTTACTAGTTTTTTCCCATATATCTTCGTATGGAGTTTGGCTGTGTATGCGTTTATTACCAATTACGTAATCAGAGTATGATAGACCCATAACTTCTGCTCGATTTCCATTAACATTGATACGAATAAATTCGTCACGGTGTTGATATTGACTAGCTTGTTGAAATAACTTGTACGTACTTTGAATGTGTTCTGTGAAATTAGTTAAACTGCCATCTGATCCGCGACCTTGAAAACCAATTGACCAGTAAGCGTAACATTGTTGGATCAATCTAGCATTGCAACCATCACTCATCCACTGATATCTGCGGATAATCTCTTGTCTATCCGATTGTGTGTTGGCTTTTGCCATACCACCATTGATGAATATTGAAGCTGTTAATAAGGTTGTGAGTAAAATATTGCCTTTCTTCATAATATAACCTTACCAATGATTCCTTTATTGAACAGATTAAAGGAGATATTGATATAGTGCATTCAGTTTTTATGCTGGTTGATGTGCAGGAACTATCATCAAAAATTGCAGAAAAATGTATTGACTATATATTTTAGTAATACTAAAAAAGAAAATTAACGACACTCACGACTCATCACCATCTCCCCGTTCGCTAGTCGATATACTCCTTGTGGTTCAATAATAGCGTCGCCTTTCTTCCACCCACTAGCTACAATATTATTACTGACACTCTGCACATCTCCTGTGGCATAACTAGAAGCCTTAAGCTCACCAGGACGAGTTGGTAAACCACCAGTCCCGGTAATAATAAAAGTTCCTTCTTGTCTAGGACTGCGAGCAATGCAACTATTAGCAATCAGTACGGTAGTATCAATGGGATTAGCTTGTAAATCTGTGAGTCCGTTTTGGATAGAGCTAATATCAGGTACACCAATAATGTTGCCAGAGATTGTCCCTGTAGCGTTAATGTCAGGGCGAGTATTATTAACTAGTGACTGAAGACTATTTCTGTCAGATATTGTTTGTCTAGCCGTGTAGAGAACATTGCTAAATACAGCACGGGTATTGAATTTAATATCACCGCCTTGTCCCTCTGGTGCAAAGGCAAGAATATCGCTATCCTCCAAGGCAATGATAATATCTGCGGTGAGGGAAATTCCCCCACCTCTACCGTTACCACTAGATAAATCAGTACGAATGTCGCTGTTATTCCGTAGGTTGATATTTCTAGCATTAACACTGATATTTCCACCACCGGCTCTTTCAGATCGTGCGCTGATTAAACCGTTATCGGCATTATAATTGCCTGTGGCAACAATATTAATATTCCCGGCAATCCCACTTCCTTGACTTAATGTGGCCACAAGGACGGGAGCATGCAAGTTAGAATTAGGAGCTAATAAGTTAAGGTCAGTTGTAAATAGGAATATATTCCCCGCATCTCCACTAGAACTAGTGCTAGCCACCAAACCAGTATTACCATTTAAGTCGGTGTTGCTCAAGATGTTAATTTGATCTGTAGCATTAATGGTAATGTCACCAGCTTTACCACTAGCCTCAGTGCCTGTTACTACTACTCCACCATTCAATACCTCCATGACGCGGGTATTGATCAAAATATTACCTGCATCACTACTATTTGCTGTTGATGTCGATACACTACCGTTGTTTAAGACACGGAAATAATTTGTATTAATGATGATATCGCCAGATTGACCAAATGCACCGCTTTGGGTTTCCGTCAAGATTGCACTCTCAAAACCATCTGCATTAGTTCCTGAAATAGTGACTGCATCTGTAGCATTGATACGAATAGTTCCACCTTTACCCTGTCCACCAGGTAAATTTCCTTCTGGTGGGGCAACTATAGTATCAATCCCACCACCATTAGTTAAAGTTAGCCTCTGTGTCTGGATGTCAATATCACCACCATTCCCAACTGCGCCAGCACCAATTCGGCTATTGATCACACTATTATCGATTACCACCCCATCATTGCTGAAGATATTGATATTACCTGCATTACCTTGACCGAAAGTCCCGGCTGATATAGTTGCGTTTGTTAGCTGTAAATTTTGAGTACTAATTTTTAAGTCACCACCGTTACCTACAGCGATCGCATTATCATTAAAAGCTGAAACACCAGTGAAAATTATACTAGGGCGGTTGCCATTAGAGCTAGTTAACTCAACAGTATCTGATGCGTTGATAGTAATATTACCTGCATTTCCCCCTAAATTATTAGCAGCTTCTACGCTAATATAACCACCATTTCTAACAATCAGATTTCTGGTATTCAGGTTTATGTCACCAGCACGGCTGCCACTAAAAGTTCTGGCAACTAAACCCGTAATTATATCTGTTGCACCTTTTGCATCTATTTCTATTAATTCATTAGCTGTGATATTAATATTTCCGCCATAACCGATTGTTTTCCCCGGCGCTGGTTCGTCAGAACTAGATGAGATGAAACCCCGATTTGTGAGACTAATTCTTTCTGTTTGGATATTGATAGTCCCAGCATTACCTATATTGGTAAGAACGCCTGTAAAAGATAATGAAGCTGCACTAATTGAAGACGCGTCTATAGTGATATCAGGAGCATTGATATTAATTTGACCAGCATTGCCACTGCCAAATGTATTAGCTGCTATTTGAGAATCATTTTTTAGATTTAAGCGATTGGTAATAATTGATAAATCACCTGAATTACCGTTTTCAAAAGTACCAGTAAGAATGCTAGCATTGTTCAAGTCAAGGGAATCAAAAGCTTGAATTTTAATACCTACAGAATCATTTCCTGATGAATTAAAAGCACGGATTAAAGCGCCATTTGCAAGGGAAACTTTTTGTGCTTGGATATTAATACTATCACTTAAAATCACATTAGCAAGAAGCCCCTGATTTAGGGAAAGAGTGTCAGTAACTTTAATATTAACAATTCCTGATTTACCTTGTGCAGTAATCGCTTGAATGCTGCTACCATTCTTCATATTTAGTGATTGAGCAACAATGTTGATATTGCCGCTATCTCCTGTCCCTAGTGATAAATTTCCAATACCACTACCTTCAGTTAGGTTGACAATTCCCGTTGCATTAATGGATATATCCCCAGTTTTACTATCAGGTTTTCCTTGATTAGCAAATATGCCAGTAAAAAGATTAGTAGAATTGAGTAAATTTAAATTATTAGCGTTGACTACAATATCACCACCACCAGCACCAGCAACAAGAACTCCAGTATTATTTATTAATGCAATATCTGTCCTAGCTACTCCCTGGGGAAAGCTTAAACTTAAATTATTACCGTTAACATTTATTCCTACGGAGCCAGGTGCAGTTAATCCGCCAATTTCGACTCTCCCATCTAATGCTCCTAGTCTTCCATTATCCAGCAAAATTCCCCCAGTGGCATGAGATGTGGGTGCAATATTACCACCAAGTAAGATTAAACTTTTATTATTAGGAACTCCTAAATAGCCGCGATTTTCAATGGAGTTTATACCCTGATTAGCGATTTGGTTAAATAAGAATGCTGTAGGATTGACCCTAAGTAGATGATTATCTGGTGAAACTGATGAATTTAAAGAAAATTCAGCACCACCAGGAAATTGAATAGCATTAGCTGTGGTAGCGACAAAAGAACCACCAATATTTAAGCTAGCATTTGTGCCAAAAATAATGCCGTTGGGATTGATTAAATATAAATTGGCAGTCCCTTGAGTACCTATTCTGCCTTGAATATTGGAAGCTGTGCCACCTGTTACTCGTGCAAAGATATTAGTTAAACTAGGGTCATTGATAAAAATTGCTGCACCATTACTAGGAACATTAAAACTAGCAAAACTGTGGAATAAATTAGTGTTGCCAACTGTTGTGCCACCTAAAATAAAGGAGTTGAAACCAATATCTATAACTTGTGTTTCTAAGGTTTGGTCGGCTGTGACCTGTGCCAAAATTTTTCCATTTGTTGTTAAAGTCACGCTGACTAATAAGCTTAAGGTCAAACACCGATTTAAATAATTTCGTTTAATCACAATTTTGCTTTCAAGCAAATTTTATATAAGGTTTGTTAAGTTAAAATTCTTGAGCGATCGCCGAGGAAATATTTCCACTATCATCACAGTTGATTATTGTTGTTGAACCATCAATTTCTACTCTAATTATCAAATTATTCGCTTTATATCGTCGTGCTTGCTGTTTCTCCACATCCATAAAATTAAACCCCAGCAAAACATATCCTTTGGCAGAAGTATATAGTTGCATTGTTTGCTCTACAGTTCTCAAGCCGCCTTTACCGTCGGGAGAGATAGTTCTCATTTTCCCTGAATAACCTTGCATTTTTAACCGCCCTACGTGAGCATTCCCCTTAGTTGTCCAGTCTAATTGCCAGTCTAAGTTTAGGCGATCGCTATGATTTGGCTGAAGCAGTTGTAAAGGAGCGTTACAAATATTGTATGTCCGGGGTGTAGCCACCTGATGAATCTGGATATTCTCTAGTCTGAGAGTCTGTAGACGACTGAGGACTGGTGATGAGCTTTGATTGTGAACAAGTGGTTTAATTATTGGTAAATCTGTAGGATTTTTCTTAGTTAAATTTGCGGAGGAATTAATAAAATAAGAGAGAAATTTACTAATATTTATATTAGGAGTATGACCTTTTGTGGCTCTGGAAGCAGGAAGAGAAATTTCATCCGCCATCGCATCGATATTATTAATTAATATCTGTGTCCAAATTCCCTTACCCACAATAATTGCTACTATCGATGCCAATATTAAAGATATTCCAGGAGTTTTGACAAGTTTTCTATTTTGAGTGATAGCTAAAAATTTGCCAATAAATTTATTAGTAGTTATTCTGCCAAAACTGCTGAATTTAATGACAGTGCATATCGGGGATGAAGACGATGATATTGATGTCTGTATTTGATGATTTAAAACTTGTGATAAACTTATAATTGCCTGTAAACATTCCGAAGCAGACTGATAGCGATGATGGGGATTGTAGGCTATCATTCTATCTAAAATCTCTGCTAAATCCTCTCTAATTTTTATGCGATCGCGCCAAACAATTTGCCCTGTATACGAATCTAAAAGTTTTATAGAATGTAAGCCGGTGAGCGCCTCAATGGCTATCATTCCTACTGCATAAATATCACTACAAAGCATCGGATTTTGCCTTAACTGTTCCATCGGCATATATCCCGGTGTACCAATAATAAAGCTAGTTGAGACTTTTTTACCCTTGTTGTTGATAATTTGCGTACCTATTTCTTTAACAGCACCAAAGTCAATTAAAACAATTTTATTGTCGCTGCTACGTTTGATTAAGTTTTCTGGTTTTAAATCACGGTGGATGACTTGATTTTGATGAACAAAATCTAGAACTTCTAAAATATTCTGCAACAAGGAAATAACTTGAGTCTCACTCCATTTTCCAGAATTACTAAATTCTGTACGCAGATTTATACCATGAATAAATTCTTGGGCTATAAAAAACTCTTCATCCTCTCGAAAAAAAGCTAATAATCTGGGGATTTGGTCGTGACTTCCGAGTCTTTGTAGCGTTACCGCTTCTCGATTAAAAGCTCGTTGTAACCACATTATTGTAGACTGGTTGGTATTTTGAGGTTTAAGTCTTTTAATAACACATTGATAATCCCCTGGCTGATCCTTATCGATAGCTAAATAAGTCTCACCAATACCGCCCTCTCCTATTTTGTCTGTAATATAATAGCGACTACGAAGTGTTTTCCCAATCAGAGATGCTCCTGACATGAAGATACCTCTGTTTCTATAGTTAGAGGATGTTGTAAAAATCCATAGCAAAAAACCTCCAGTTAAGTTGATAGTCACAACTAGAAGTCGTAACTATACAGATAAAACCCGCCTGTGCGGGTTAAGAGATTTCAGCAAATGGTGTAATAGAGAACACACCCACTAATTTAAACTTGATATTTGCAATCAAAAAGAGAAAAAAATGTATTTTTAATTGCATAAAAATGTATTGTCTAAATATTTCAGATCGTGTATTCCACATATAGTCGCAGCCAGATAGATTAAGACATTAAGCTAAGATAAAACCCTGAAAACACAAAGCTTTCAAGTCTGTCAACCGTTAACAGCTATATCTTTTCAGTCTCTAAAGTCCTGCAAAACCAGGACAATCTTCATTTGCGCTGAAAAAGAATACGGTTTTCTGCAACTTTGCATACATGAAGTTGCATACATCGGTACTAAATTCTGCATTTCAGACTGCATAAAACATAAACGACTAATTTCTATTCATTTCGTACTCTGTAAAATTATGCACTCTGAAGGGGTGACAAAGCGGCTGAAGCCAAGAAAATAGAGGAGTGTGAGCATTTTTGGGTAAAAAAAGATAGGTCAGGTATTCTCAATGAAACCGTCTTAACTATCGGTACGGGAACCACAATCGAAAATGCTTTTGGTGGTGATGGCAATGACACAATTATCGGTAATAGTGCTGCTAACATTTTGCATGGTGGTAGGAGTAATGATACTCTCGATAGCGGAGTAGGCAACGATACACTAACAGGAGGTGTAGGGTGCGATCGCTTTACATTCAACTATCGTAGTGGAGGTATCGACAGAATTACCGATTTTAGCGTAGTTGATTTTACTTTAAATTTTGAGTTGATTCATACGTGTTTAATAAACTTTTTAAATCATTATTTTACCCTTGGTTAGTAACGCTATTTACTGCCAGTCTCATACTTTGTCTATTTTTTGGCAGTTTTCACCCAGCAGCTATAGTCAA
Source organism: Anabaena sp. CCY 9910 (assembly GCF_963920875.1). Lineage (NCBI taxonomy): Bacteria > Bacillati > Cyanobacteriota > Cyanophyceae > Nostocales > Nostocaceae > Anabaena > Anabaena sp. CCY 9910. The sequence continues at coordinate 60,659 of NZ_CAWUDJ010000002.1, forward strand.
CGCTCAAATTCCTGATGCTTATAAACTTGTTAATCAGGGTATTCAAAGCTATAAAAAAGGAGACTTTTATGCTGCTATTCAACACTGGGAAACAGCTTTAGATTTTTATCAAAAAAATAACGATACTCCTAATATAGCCATCATTAATGAAAATTTAGCTAGAACTTATCAACAGTTAGGTAATAAAAGCTTAACTTTGAGTTATTGGGAAAAGGTAAAAGCTTATTATCACTCTCAAAAAGATTTGCCAAAAGTCGGAAGAATCCTGACTGAAATAGCACAAATTTATAGTAATTCAGGACAAACAAAAAAAGCCATCAGTCTTTTATGTGGTGCAGATACATTAATTTGTCAAACAGGGAGTGCATTACAAATTGCCCAGGAACAAAAAGATAAATTAGGCGAGATTGCGGCCCTGGGAAGCTTAGGAGAAGCTCACCGACTGCAAGGTAACTATGATTTATCAATTAAATATCTAGAGACTGTCAACAATAGCCAAAATCAAACAGACAATTTTGCTATCCTTAACAGTTTAGCTAATGCTTACGCTGGCCGCGCCCAACTTTGGAATTTACGCGCTAAATCTGCTAAAAATCATAAATCTTCTAAAATGAATGAGTTTATACAACGTTCTCAAGATGATTATAAAACAGCCATAAGTTCTTTGCAAAGAAGTATTGCCGCAGCAGCTAAAGAAAATAATAAAATTGCCGAACTACGCAGTCATATAAACTTCATCAAGCTTGCTTATCAAACTGTAGATAGTAATATCTTAAATCCCAATCAAATTCAGACAAATATCCAACAGGCTTTAGCTTTAATTGAGCAACTACCAGATTCAATTAACAAAGTATATGCAGAAATTGAATTAGCTAATTTACCTATTACTAATGATGAATTCACTTCATCCATCAATCAATGCCACCAAAAAACAAGATTGCCAGAATTACAAGTTAAGCAGCTTTTTCATCAAGCCATTAAAACTGCCCAAAAATTGCAAGATGCCCGTTCTACATCCTATGCTTTAGGAGAATTAGGACATTTATATGAATGCCAAAAAGAGTATAAATCTGCTTGGAAACTAACTAACCAGGCTATTTGGTTCGCTGACCAAAATTTACAAGCAAAAGATAGTTTATATTTATGGGAGTGGCAAGCAGGAAGAATTCTAGCAGCACAGAAACAACTTAATCAAGCACTATCTTTTTATGAAAGAGCTTATAAAACATTAGAAGAACTACGCAATGATATTTTAACTACAAACCGTGATTTCCAATTTGATTTCCGCGATGTTGTTGAGCCTGTCTACCGCCAATTAGCACAACTTCAGTTAGAATTGGCTACATCTAATAATCAAGATAGTGTAAGGCGCAATCAACAACTAAATAGTGCCTTGACCACTATCAACTCCCTCCGACAAGCAGAAATCCAAAATTATTTTGGTAATGATTGTATCCTAGCAGCTTTTAACAACCAGCCACTGTATCAAGTCATAGAAAAAGATACTGCTGTTATCAGTTCAATTATTTTTAAAGATAAAATAGGAATTTTACTCAGTCTACCCAATCAACAAGAATACTTGCACTGGGTAGAGAATAAAAATCAAGAAACCTTACGTCAGGAAATATCTCAATTCCGTAATAGTTTACTAGCACAACAAACTATCAATTACAGTACCAAAGATGCCGAAAATATTTATGATGCCATCATTAGTCCAATTGAAAAATATTTAACAGAACAAAAAATTAAAACTTTAGTTTTTATTCAAGATGGTTTCTTGCGTGATGTCCCAATGGCTGCGCTTTACGACAAAAACGAAAGCAAATATTTAATTGAAAAATATGCTGTTGCTACAACTTCTAGTTTACAATTAACCGACTTAAAGCCTTTAAGCTCACAAGTCAATCGTGCTTTAGTTTTAGCGTTGAGTCAAGAAAGTAAAATAGATAATAAGGTTTTTCCTGAACTCGCATATTTCCCTATAGAATATGGGGCTATTAAAAAAATATTTCCCGAAAGTAAAAAACTAGAAAATGAAGAGTTTGCTATCCAAAACTTAAAAAGAGAAATTCAGGAAAAAACTTATCCTATTATTCATATTGCGACCCATGCACAGTTTGGTATTATCCCAGAAGATACGTTTCTAGTAATAGGTAATAATGAAAAACTTACCATTGATAAACTAGAAGCCATACTGCGCCAATCTGGTAATATTTCTAATGTAGTGGAACTATTAACATTAACGGCTTGTGAAACAGCTACAGGTGACGATCGCGCTACACTAGGTTTAGCTGGTGTAGCATTGCAAGCTGGGACAAAAAGCGCCTTAGCTTCACTATGGCCTGTAGACGATGACTCTACAGCCAACTTAATTGCCGAGTTTTACGATAAGTTACGTAATTCAGGAATGAGTAAAGCACAAGCTTTACAAGCAGCACAGTTAAAACTAATCAATGCCAAACAAATACCAGAAATTAATGACAAATATGACCATCCATACTATTGGTCAGCATTTATCCTCATAGGAAATTGGCTTTGAAAAGGAATAGTCAAAACTAAGTCTGCTTATAAATCCTCTTCAACAAGTATCGTCAACTCCCCTCAGTTTCTTAATGAAGATGTGCTTTATTTTTAACTGTAGAAACGTTGCATACAACCTCTCTACATCATTTTTGCTGCCACTTCATAGAGAATTGCTATCAATCTTTTTCTTGATCTGCTATTTTATGTAGAAATTGTATTCTCTTTTGAACTAATGTTTGAATCTCTGTAGGTTTTGGCGATTCATGTTTAGCAAAGCTTTTAACTATTTTTGCCCCTAAATCACCTAGTTTGCCATTATTTGCTAACTTTAAAGCCTCATTCAATGCGTCATACCACAAATTTTCTTCAGCCAAAACAGTGGCTTTTTGTAAACCATTAGCTGTACTGGGTAATTTACTTTTGAGTGTAGATGACATTTCCACAACAATAAATTCTGCTGCTTCGACTATGTTCACCCCAGAACATCTCATAGATAACTGCCAAAGATATCTCTTACCTATAGTTAAATCAGGGTTTTCTTCAGGTAGGGGTATTTGAAATATACCTGATTTTGCATCTTTGTGTACGGCATTACCTAGCTGTTTGACTTCCTTGTCGGAAGTAAATTCAAAAATCCGCAACTCTACCTTCTGGGGACTAGAGACAAAACCGACAAAAGTAGGACGTAACTCCGTTGTGTATCCAACATAAGTCTGTGGTGCAAGTACTGTTAGAGGTATGGTTTCACTGGAGTCATTTGGACAACCTCGTTTACCCGCGCTTCTACTATAGTCACTTGCAGGTTGGCGGCGATTAGATGATGAAGAAGCTGTAACTGCAACTGGTGTCAGAAACAGCAATAAGCCAAGAATAGCACTAGTTACTAATCTGGGGTTGATAGTGAGGCTAAAATTTGTTGACATTTGCCTTCTCTAAGTTATCAATTTGATCAACAGGGAGAAATTTCTGTCTATAAAAAGTGAAATCTTACCATATTTATATGAAATTATTGTAGGGTGTGTTGTACCAATTCTCTAGTAGAGAAGTTGCATACAACCTCTAGATTTTTGAAATATACGTAGGGGAGCCACTGCGCCCTTACGGGTTTCCCGGCTTGGAGCAAGTGGCGTTGGGCAATGTCCATCAGAAGCATGATGAGGTGGGCAATGCCCATCCTACAGATAATAAGATATTTTTAATAATGAAAATCTAATTCAAATAGTTATTTTTATTGTTTGTTAATTTCCATGTAACTTCACAGATTGTTCCCTTGGGATAAAGGGATTCGCACTTGAAATTTCCTCCTAGTTTTTTAGCAATATTTTTAAGTTGTTTCATCCCTTTATTTTCAGAAAATGATGTGAGTCCACAACCATTATCTTTAATCATCAAAGTATATGAACCTCTTTCTTTCTTACCAATGGCTTCAATTCGTTTGACACCTTTGGCGTGTTTTCCTACATTACATAAAGCTTCTTCTAAAAATAGGCACAACTCTTGTTTTTTTTCTATATTTAAGTACTTTTCGTCTATAGGCTCAAATGTGCGGACTTTGACGTTAATATTATAGAAATACTCTAAATCATCTCTGGCAATAGTACTTGTATATACTTCGTAAAATAGTTCATGGATTGGTCTTTTTAAGTCAATTTTGACACAGCTACCTAAGCGCAAGCTTTCGTTGGGGGTTAATGCTTCGATCCTTAAATATTCACCGATAGAACGAATTTCAGAATTAAGTTTTTCTAACTGCAATATTAATTTATCGTTTTGTAAGTTGTCTGTACCTACCTGCCTCAATATATTAGCTAAAGTCTGTAACGGCCCATTATGAATAAGTGTAAATGTATGCTCTATAGTGTGTTGACTTAGCTGTATTTTTATTTGATTTTGTTTATATTCATGAAAAGCAAAGACACTGATTCCCAAACCGTTAATGCCTAAAATTAGTAAAGTCGGTGCTAGAGGAATCCACCAACCTAATAAGATGAGTAAGTAGCTGATACTTATTAAGCAAAATATTATTAATATAATAGTTAATAAATTTCTGCGAAAAGTCTCTGTTACTCTAGCAATAATTATTGCTGTCACACCCCAAATCACTAACCATAAATATTCCCAACCATCAGACCAAACTTGTAATAATGGTCTATCATTGACAACTGCATTAATTATTTGCGAAGTAACATGGGCATGAAATTCGACTCCATAAATTTGACTATGAATTTTTGAGCTAGTAGTTGCTGAAGTATTAAATAAATCATTACTACTAGCAGCAGTTACACCAATTATGATTATTTTTTGCTTGAGCCAATTGGGATCAAATTTACTACTTTTAATATCATTTAGAGAAATAAACCGAAATGGTTGCTTACCACTGCGAAAATTAACTAGCATTTTTAAGCCAGTATCATTTTCTCCTACGTATCCACCAGTATTTGCAGAAAATATAGGCAGTTCTATATCAGCAAATCGAATATATGAATTATATTTTCCCGTATTTATAATTATATTTTTAGTAGCTAAATAACCTTGTGCTAATCTTAGGGCTAGGGAATATTTATCATCTTGGGGATTTTCGGGATTTTGGGGTGAGGCGGTCAAAAGTAAATAGCGACGATAGTTACCATCTCTATCTGCGATTACATCAGAAAAACCTATTTGTTTTGGCGGTAGGTTTGGTGGTGGAGAAATTTCGTCAGGTGGTAAAACTTTTTCTATACCAATCAGGTTTTTATATTGTTGAAATGCTTTGATAAGTTTTTGATGTCCTGGTTCTATTGGAACATTTTTTACAATATCAAGTCCAATCACTGCGGGTTTGTAAATCTGAATTTTTTGAATCAATGAAGCAATTTCTGCATCTGGAACCGGGTAAGTTCCTAAACTACGAATGTCATTTTCATTAATTCCGATAATCACTATTTTTGGGTCAGTCATTTCGGCTGGGCGCAACCGTAAAAAAGTATCAAATAATATCAATTCTAAGCCCTGCAATAAACCGGATAATCTGGCAATTATAATAATAAATAAAACAGTCATTCCAGGTATAGCCACCTGTCGCAAAATAATAATTTCTTGCTTAATTTTTCTTGTATTAAGCCGGAACATAAGTAAGTAATAACTAATGACTAATCAATCAATCCTTCTTGCCGAGCGCGGATTTCAGTTTGAATTCGCATATTTTTTCCTGGTTCTGGATAAATGCCAAGTACATCTTGAATCTTCGTCCAGTATGTACGCACGGCGCGCTCGGATCTGTGAATCCGTTTGCAGATTGCTATATCTGTTAAACCTTCTTCAAAAGCTAATTTTAGTACTTCTAACCACTCTGGCTTCAGCTCTAATCCAGTTTTGATGTCTTTGGTGTGGGTTGCCCCTTGTAGTGCTAAATTAGCTCGAACTATCATTTCAGATTCGCATAGTCCCTTATCAGCGATCGCAAAGCCACCTTGATGCTCATCAATTTCGTGTTTGATCCTGACCAAAGCCTTGACATAACTACTTTGTACCAAAAAATTCTGTTGGGGATATTTCTGGATTAACTGTTGTAGCAAATTGATACCCGTATCAATATAGGCGATCGCACCAGCTTTTTCGGGTATTGATAAATCCATAACAATCAAATCAAACGCAGAATTTCTCATCTGTGTCAGCGCCTCAACTACTGTTTTTGCTGTGGCGATCGCTGCATCTGGATATTGTTGCTGTAGTACATTCAGCGTTCCACTTAAAATTAACTGATGGTCATCAACAACTAAAATTTTTAGTGTGGATGATTGAGGTAAATCTTGGCTCATTATCAATTGATCAACATTAACCATACTTATATCTCTATCTATAATTAAATGTTTCATTATCTGTGTGTATTCAAAATTAGGCTCACTAGTTTCAGTTGTAAAAATTTTGAGTTTTATATAGTTAAAGTCTCTATTTGGCTCTTGTAAGTCGCTAGGTTTTAAACCTTGTATCCATGTAAGTGCTTTTACTAATAGTTTCATTTCAGATAGTATATATGGTACTCAATAGACAAAATATTAAGAATATATTTATTCAAGAGCAATGGTTTGTCTGATCACACAACTATTTGATGTTTGTTAGGGTAACTTGATGTGTGCCAGAAAATTCCCCACACTTGTATTCCTTGCTCTCTTTCCCTGCCCACGTCTTAACTACGCAAGTGAGTATGGCTACGCTACCCGAACAGAAATCCAACTAGGCAAGGTATCCAAACATTCTATAAAAAGACAAATTCGATGCCTATGCAGAAAAATGCACTTCTTTTGCAGTGTTAACATCGCCACTAACTTCCTATGAAAGTTGTAGGATAGAGATTCAGAATTAATTTGTGATTTCTTATGTCTGCTACGCCTGTTACCCAGCTAACTCCATCATCTCAGCCACAACAACCTTGTTTACCCCTGCTCGGCGCTTCAGTCACGGAGTTAACTGGTTGGGTGCAGCAGCAAGGACAACCTGCTTATAGGGGTAAGCAGTTGCACGATTGGATTTATCACAAGGGAGTGCGATCGCTCACTGATATTTCTGTATTCTCTAAACAATGGCGGGCGGCTGTAGCCGATGTCCCCATTGGACGTTCTACCATTCACCATCGGTCTGTAGCATCGGATGGGACTGTCAAATATCTCCTGCAACTGAGCGACGGTGAAATTGTGGAAACTGTGGGTATCCCCACCGATAAGCGTTTGACAGTCTGTGTTTCTACCCAGGTGGGTTGTCCGATGGCTTGCGATTTCTGTGCTACTGGTAAGGGTGGCTATAAACGCAACCTAGAAAGACATGAAATTGTTGATCAAGTTCTCACTGTCCAAGAAGATTTTCAGCAACGGGTGAGTCATGTTGTCTTCATGGGGATGGGTGAACCGTTGTTGAATACAGAAAATGTTTTGGCTGCGCTGAGAAGCTTAAATCAAGATGTGGGTATTGGACAGCGATCGCTGACTTTATCCACTGTAGGGATACGCGATCGCATCAGTCAATTAGCCGAACACCATCTACAAGTGACTCTGGCGGTGAGTCTCCACGCTCCCAACCAAGCACTGCGCGAACAACTCATACCCAGCGCTCGCTCTTATCACATTGAGGATTTACTGGCTGAATGTCGAGAATATGTAGCTATCACCGGGAGACGAATTTCCTTTGAATATATCCTGCTGGCTGGCGTGAATGATTTGCCAGAACACGCTTTAGAACTATCAAAGCATCTACGGGGCTTTCAAAATCACGTTAATTTGATTCCTTATAATCCTATTGATGAAGTTGATTATAAACGCCCTAGTGGCGATCGTATTCAAGCATTTCTTACAGTGCTTCAGCAACAACACATTGCTGTTAGTGTCCGCTATTCTCGTGGTTTAGAAGCTGATGCAGCTTGTGGACAACTACGCACCAAAACATCAAGGTAATACCAATTTAAAAAAAGGGCGTTGCATAAATGCGGGATGAATTGAGACTTTTGTACAAAGCAGAATATTGATTCTTTGCGTCTTTGCGCCTTTGCGTGTTAGCGAAGCGGGGCGTAAGCCCGACAAAAATCATCCCACTAATCAGCAACGCCAAAAAAAGAATGTGACAAATAAACAATCTGTAGAGACGCGATGAATCGCGTCTTCACCCAAGGATGTATAGCAATCATTAATAAAGAGTAAAAGCAGAGGAATGTTTGGTAGGGTGCATCAGTATGAATAATTTCTGAGTACAGTTAGGTACTATCGCACTGACACACCCTACATTTAAAATTTATTCATCTGGAAGTCCCTAATTTTGGGACTCATCCAAAATCGGTAAGGAGATGACAAATTCAGTTCCCTCACCAAGGGTAGAATTTACTGTCAGCGTTCCGCCATGTTTTTCTACCACAATAGACTGAGCTATAGCCAATCCTAATCCCGTTCCTTTTCCTACCATTTTGGTAGTAAATAAGTGGTCAAATATCTTGGCTTTAACCTCTTCGCTCATTCCCTGACCATTATCAGCAATAGTAATCTTCACTTGCTGATTTTCTAGTAAGGTTCTAATCTTTATTTTGTTGGGATTTGCTTGAATTTCCGCAAAACTACGTTCCGTATTTACCTCATCTAAAGCATCAATGGCATTTGCCATAATGTTCATAAATACCTGATTTATTTGCCCTGGAAAGCATTCAATCATGGGTGAATCAGCATATTCTGTTACTACTTCAATTGCTGGACGTTGTTCGTTAGCTTTTAGACGATGTTTTAAAATGAGAATTGTACTCTCAATACCTTCATGAATATTGAATGGTACTTTATAATCTCTATCAGCACGAGAGAAAGTGCGAAGACTGGTACTAATATTTTTGAGTCTTTCACAAGCCATTGTCATCGACTCAATCATCTTCGGCAAATCTTCTAAAATATATTCCAAGTCAATTTCTTGAGCATGGTCTGCGATTTTCTCAATCTTGTCGGGCAAATTTTCTTGATAGAGCTTCAAGTGTTCGGTAATATCAGCTATGATTGGTTGAGCTTGCATAAGACTGGCAGCAATAAAGCCCAAAGGATTATTCATTTCATGGGCTACCCCAGCAACTAAATTACCCAGTGCCGACATTTTTTCACTTTGGACAATTTGTAATTGGGCTTGTTGTAAATCTTGTAATGCTTGTTGGGCTTTTTGATAAAGTCTGGCGTTTTCTAGTGATATTGCTGCTTGGGAAGAAAGTAGATTGACTACTTGCAAATGTTCGCTATTAAATACCTCACTTGTGAGTTCATTTTCTAAGTAGAGAATTCCCACTAAATGACCTTGATGAATAATTGGTGTGCATAATACACTTTTTGGCTGATGCTCTAGCATATATTCCCCAATTACCCCAGGAATATCTGTTTGGCAATTGTCTATAATCAGGGGTTTCTGGGTATTTTTTACGTAATTGATAATTTTTGGGGGTATATCTTGACAATCTTCTATTGATTGTGAGGAAAGGATAGTTTGTATATTAGTGTGAGAACTTGACTCTTGATTAACCGAGGTAATTGCTTTAACTTGCCAAGTTTCTTCTAGGGGAAGAATGAGTACAGATTTTTTCGCGCCGGAATTTTCGAGGATAATCCGGGTGAGGTTGGCAATCAGTTCGTCTAATTCAATACAGCCAGATATAGCTTGAGCGCCTTTGAGAACAGAAGTAAAGTCCAGAATCTCAGAAATATTTGTGCTACTAGTAGTAGTAGTGTGAGTAGATGAAGTGGCCCCACGAAAGGTAATAGTTTCCAAGGGGTTGAAGTTGATTCGTTGCTGTTGCAGAATAGGTTTGAGTAGTTGGGGATAGGTTTTTTCTAGGTGATGAGCTTTGGCTTTAGCTCCCCAACGGGCGTAGCCGTAGCAGGCTTCCTGCATATATACTTGGGCAATTTTTACTTTACCCCAGTCGAGATAGAATTTAGCTGCAAGTTCGTTAGCTAAAGCTTCTTCGTAGCCATACTGATTTGCTTGAGCTTGGCTAATTGCTTGCTCATAAAGTTCTATAGCCTTGGTTTTTTGTTTTTTAATTCGGGCTTTTTCTGCTTGAATGAGGAGGAACTTGTGCCGGATATTTTCTGGACAAGCTTTTAGCCAACGCTTTAAGCTTGTTTCTAGGGGGAGGAGTGCTTGCCAATGGTGTTGACGCTCAGATTCTTCAGTAGCATTTTCAGCTAGCGCCAGGTGCATTAATGCCACATAAAAAACGCTGGAAGGGACTTTTGCATGACTGGAAATAGTGGTTTCAATCATGCTCAGTTGGGGGATTAAATCGGAGTAGGTGGATTTTTGGTCAAATAAATAAGCATGGCGAATTTTAACGGAATATAACCAAGATAAGTGATAGGGAGCATTGGCATATTTTTGCAAATATTCAGCTTCAATAAAATCGTCATCATCAAAGGTGAAGAGCGTTTTTGTTAACCCCAGGAGATGGCGAATTGGTTGCAGAACTCCTGCTGTTAAAGCATCTAGGTTATCTAAGCTTTTGATTTGATGAAGAAAGGCTGCATGATTTTGAGCGATCGCATACAAATCATCTAAATGTTTACCATAAGTTAGGCGATCGGAACCACTCTGCATCATCATGAAGCCCACTGTTAGCCAGTTTCCCGCTTCCATCCCATATTTGTAGGCGTTGTTATAGTATGTATCTGCCTCTCGAATGGGACGACTCCAGCTATGCACATCAGCGGCAAACAGGAAATTCGTCATCCCTCGCACATCAGCATTATCAAACTGTTCACAAAGCTGTACTGCCATTTCCCCAAACTCATAAGCAGTGGCGCAGTCTTTGAATACACCATTAGCAATTAAGCCATAGCCGGCATAACCAAAGGGAGACATATCGCTGTTACCATACTGTAATGACAGCGTGGTCATCTTGGCGAGTGCTAGCAGAGCTAAGGTGCTTTGACCATCGAGCCAGGCGGCGTAGAACAAAATTTGTAAAATTCGCAGCATTTCGGCAATGCTGGGATCTACCATTTTGGGGGCTGCAAGAATGGATTCAATGGTATGCTGCTCTAGAAATTGTTGAACTGTGGCAATTTCCTCATCTAGTCCAGCTTGTATCATCTCCGGTTGTGTGGGTATCGTCCATCCCAACATCTGTAAACTTTGACGTTGAATAGCGATCGCCTCAGCATTTCGTCCCTGGAGCTGATACTGTGTCATCTGTATGCGATAAATTATGGCTTGGTCAAGGGGGGCTTGAGCATAGGTGAGGGTTTCTGCATACAAGGCTTCGGCTTGGTCAAATTTACCACAAAGATAAGCGGCTTCTGAAGCATCACGGTGCAAACTGTACATGAGTGGATAGTCTTGCTGCCAAGCATCTGGCGATAATACACTCATCCCAATGGTGCAGTAGTCGTAAGCAGCTTGATAGGCGGCTGAGAGTTTGGCTTTTTGTCCAGCTTTTAAGTTGAGATGGGCTAGTTCTTGTTTCTGTTCATTGGTGGTGATGACATCTAGCCCCATATTCAACTGGTTGACGATGTCAAAAATCCGTTCTTCTTGTTTCCCTTGAGATAACCCTTGCAACAGCAATTGACCGATCTGGAAATGGGTATACTGCTTTTGTTCTGCGGGAATCAATGAGTATGCTGCTTGCTGGACGCGATCGTGGAGAAATTTGTAGGTAACAGTTTGTGAACCTTTGACCTCATCCTGTATTTCCCTATCGACATAAAATTTATAAACTTCACTCTGGGGTAAAATCAGTCCTTCTTGTAATGCTTTCCATAAGGCTGTAGCTGTTTCAGTTAATGATTTTTCCCAAATAATCGCCAAGATTCCTAAATCAAATTTATTCCCTATACACGCTGCAAATTTGAGAATATTCTGTGTTGTCTGTGGCAATTTCCGTAACTGCAATGCCATGAATTCAACAACATCATCGGAAAGGGATGACTCCTTAACTCCCACAATATCACACTGCCAATTTCCCTCATCCCCATTAAATGTAATCAGTCCATCTTCATATATCGCCTTGATAAACTGGGTGCTGAAAAAGGGGTTTCCCTTGGTTTTTTGATATACCAATTGAGTTAATGGTTGGGCAATTGCCGATGAACAACTCAGGGTATCTGCCACTAGTTGATTTAAACTAGATTGACTCAGGGGCGCAAGGGTAATAGTATTGATGGTGGCTTGGGCTTTTCTAATTTCTGCCAAACTGAACATCAACGGATGGGCATCGGAAACTTCATTATCTCGATAAGCCCCAATTAATAATAAATATCCCCCTCCTGATTCACTCATCAACAACTGCATCAAGTTGAGAGATGCGGAATCTGCCCATTGCAAATCATCTAAAAACATCACTAAGGGATGTTCCTGAGTTTTGAATACTTGGACAAATTTCTGAAATAATAAATTAAACCGATTTTGGGCAGCAGTTCCTGATAGTTCTATGATTGGCGGTTGTTGACCAATAATTCCTGCTAATTCGGGGATGACTTCAATAATTACCTGTCCATTCTCACCAACGGCTGCTAATATCTGACTTTTCCATTGCTGAATTTGAGCGTCGCTTTCTGTCAACAACTGCCCCATTAAATCCCGGAATGCTTGTACAAAAGCACTAAAGGGAATATTACGCTGAAATTGGTCATATTTGCCTTTAATAAAATAACCCCGTTGTCGAACAATGGGTTTATGAACTTCGTTGACTACGGCTGTTTTCCCAATACCCGAAAACCCAGCTACCAGCATCATTTCGGTGTTACAGGTACTAACGCGCTCAAATGCTTGGAGTAGGGTTTCTACTTCGGCTTCTCGTCCATATAATTTATCAGGAATAATGAAGCGATCGCACACATCCCTCTGAGCAATTGGGAAACTCTCAATTTTACCCGTTTCTTGCAGTTGGACTAAGCACTTTTCTAAATCATACTTCAGACCTAATGCACTTTGATACCGGTCTTCCGCATTTTTCGCCATGAGTTTGTTAACAATGTCTGAGAGTACAGGTGGAATTGTTAGATTAATTTCATGTACTAAAGTTGGGGCTTTTGCCAGATGACAATGTACCAACTCCATTGCGTCCTCTGAGGGGAATGGTAATTTTCCTGTCAATAGTTCGTGAAAAGTTGCCCCCAAAGAATAAAAATCAGTGCGATAGTCAATCCCCCGGTTCATCCGTCCAGTTTGTTCGGGAGAAATATAACCTAATGTCCCTTCCAAAACGTTGGGATTAATTAAAGTTTGAGTTTCCCGTGGAAGCAAGGAGGCTATACTAAAGTCAATTAATTTAACCTGTGTCGTTTCTGGGTTAATGAGAATATTGGCAGGCTTAATATCTTTATGAATAATGCGCTGACGATATAGTATGTCTAAGATGTCGCATAGGGCGATCGCTATTTGTAAAAATTTATCTAGAGACGCGACATAATGATTGTGGACGAAATAATCCTTCACAGAAATTCCGCCAAAGTCTTCCATTACTAACTGATAGCCATTATGTAAGGGTTCTAGGCTATAGGTGGCGATGATTCCGGGATAGTTGAGATTTTTAGCGATGGTGTATTGGTTGCGGAACTGTACCAGTTCAGAAAAGCTGGGATAAGGATTTTTCAGCAGTTTAATTACCACTGGTAAGGTGTCTGCCTGTCGAATAGCTCGATAAACTAGGGTTCTCGAACCATCATAAAGTTCTTCGCTGATAGTATAACCGGGAATATTAAGCATATTATCACTTCTTAAATATCAGATTTAGCATTCCCGTACAAGCAAAATATCGTGATAAACAAAGTAGAAGTTCATAATATCTTGTTAGAAAAATAATCTTTATGTCCCAAGGTTACTAGAAATCCTCAACTTAAATTTTCCCCATATGCCAAGGTTACAAAGCAGAATATTGATTCTACCCTTCTCATTCGGAGAAGCTAATGTGTAGCTTGCTTCCCCGTAGGGGTACGGGTTCCGCTTGCGGTATGCGTGTTAGCGTTAGCGGAGTGTAGCCCGACAAAAATCATCCCACTAATCAGCAACGCCCTTTGCTGATTTCCGATGATGCCAAATTCATCACAGAGACAACATTAAAAGTAGATGAAGCTTATTATGCGGCGATTTAGCTTAAATTCCTTCACAAACACTTTTGAGCATCTGCCGTAACCAAATACTCGCTTGATCTTGATCTGTAAGCTTACTCCACAACATAGAAATCATCCAAGGTTCAGTTTTTACAGGAAGTTCAAAAATTTCTAGCGTATCTTTGTAAGCAAATGATGTCACCAGTCGTGAAGGAATGACAGTCACCAAGTCACTAGATGAAATGACAGTTGGTAAGATGAGCAAGTGGGGGGTAGTCAACACAACTCGACGCTGAAGATTGTATTGAGCAAGCACCTTGTCAATTTCACCAATGTCATCTCTTCGGAGAGTAAAAAGAGCTTGAGGGAGACAAGCAAAGGTCTCCGGTGCCATATTCTCCTGAGTGACAACAGGATGTCCACGGCGACAAAGACCAACAAAGTGTTCTTCAAATAATGGCATTTGTCTCGTTTGTCGGGGTGGATTTTGAAACAAACCCAACGCAACATGAATTTCTCGTTGTTCTAACAGGTCTCCTACACTATCTTTCTCAAAACCAATTAGTCGAAAATCAATGCTTGGTGCAACCAGGCGACAAACTTCCAACAATTTGGGCAGAACAACATAGCTGGTGTAGTCCGAACTACCAATGGCAAAGGTATGTTTAGAAGTTTCTGGGTCAAAGGTTTGGCTAGATTCTAACGTCTGTCGAATCTGCTGGAGCGCAACTGATATACCTGGAGCAATTTCTAGAGCTTTTGCTGTCGGCTGCATTTCCCGACCAATACGGATGAATAATTCATCCTGAAATAGTATGCGTAGCCTTGCAAGAGCCGCACTCATGGCTGGTTGTCCTAAATACAAGCGCTGGGCGGCTGCTGTCACACTTCGCTCTTCAAAAAGCACCTCAAACGTAACTAGTAAGTTGAGGTCAATGGA
Source organism: Anabaena sp. CCY 9910 (assembly GCF_963920875.1). Lineage (NCBI taxonomy): Bacteria > Bacillati > Cyanobacteriota > Cyanophyceae > Nostocales > Nostocaceae > Anabaena > Anabaena sp. CCY 9910. The sequence continues at coordinate 75,662 of NZ_CAWUDJ010000002.1, forward strand.
GGATAAATCTATTAATTTCATTAATAAAATATATCGCCGCAATCAATTTGCTTAATTTATAACATCTCAGTACAGTAAACCTAAAAGCATTCTTTAGGTCACAAAAATGACGGAACAAAAGAGAATTGCGGTGATAACTGGCAGTAATCGAGGTCTAGGATATGCTATTTCCCGTAAATTAGCCCAAATTGGTCTCCATGTCATTCTGACGAGTCGTAATGAAGCTGATGGTTTAGCAGCCAAACAGCAATTATCTGCTGAGGGACTGGATGCAGATTATTGTGTTCTAGATGTGACTAATGATGTGAGTGTTCAGAGGTTTACTAAATGGTTGCGTGAGACCTATGGCAAAGTAGATATTTTAGTCAACAATGCAGGTATAAATCCCACAACTAAGCCAGAAGAATCCAGCTTGCTGACTGTGCAACTGGAAACAATGCGTGTCACTTGGGAAACTAATGTTTTAGCGGTAGTGAGAATTACTCAAGCATTAATTCCCTTAATGCAGGTGCATAATTACGGTCGCATCGTCAATATTTCCACAGAAATGGCTTCTCTGTCCGCAATTTCTGATGATTATTACCCTTTAGCTCCATCCTACAGACTTTCTAAAGTAGGTGTGAATGGCATCACAGCGATTTTGGCTAAGGAACTCCAAGGTACGAATATTCTGGTGAACGCCTATTCTCCTGGTTGGATGAAAACAGATATGGGGGGTGATAATGCTCCGTTTACAGCAGAAGAGGGAGCAGAAACAGCCGTCTATTTAGCAACCTTACCGGATGGAGGAGTGCAAGGCCAGTTTTTTGCAGAGATGCGGAAGTTTGGTGGCCCAGTTCAATTACAGTGGTAGGTTAATATGACAGATTCCCCAGGTTTACCCCCTATTTACGTACAAACACCGATTAATTTGGCTCCAGCCAAGGTTATTACCTCGTTCCCTGTTTATACCTTTCTCGAAAATTTGGCGATCGCTGCCGATGGTACAATCTTCGTAACCAACCATGAAATCGGTCAGATTGTCCGCATCACCCCAGATGGCAATCAACAGATTCATGCCAGCGTTCCAGGCAAGGTAAGTGGTATAGCTTTTACTAACAATAGTGGTTTAGTCGTCACAGGATGGAATGCTGATTCTGTACCCGTGGTTTCTTTAGTTGACCAAAATGGTACAGTAGAAACCTTGTTGACCTTGCCAGATGCCATATTTCTCAACGGTATCACCCCTCTATCCCATAACCGTTATTTGGCAGCAGATTCCTATCGTGGTGCCATCTGGCTAATTGATATTGCTCAACCCAGTGCATCAATTTGGTTAGAACATTCTTTGCTGGCTCGTAGCAATGCAGATAACCCCATCCCCGCCGCCAATGGCATCAAACGTTTTGGTAACACACTATACGTTTCCAATACAGAGAAAATGTTGTTGCTGCGGATTCCCCTTGGTATAGCAGATGTCCCAGGTGAGCCAGAAATCTTTGTGAAGCAGACTAATATTGATGACTTTGCATTTGACGTGGAAGGCAATCTTTACGGAGCAACGCACATTTACAACAGTGTAGTACGAATCGGTACTGATGGCAGTACAACCATTATTGCTCAAGCCGAGCAAGGTGTAATTGGTAGTACATCAGTGGCCTTTGATCAAAGTCCAGATAACCGCACCGCTATCTATGTCGTCACCAACGGTGGGATGTTTTTACCCCCTCCCACAGGAGTTGTCCCTGCAAACGTTGTGCGCTTGGAAGTCAATAAAACTGGGTATATTTTTGTTTAAAAATTACCAGAAACGAGTCGTATTTATACCAATTCACAAAATCTTTGCTACACCTCAATAATCTATAGGGACGCACACCGTGCGTCCTTACTTCCACTCTGATTAGTACCAATAGAAATGCAACAAGACGATCAAATTATTACAGTGGTCATTTCACAAGTTGTCAAACCAGGTTGTGAAACGGCATACGAAGCTTGGCTGAAAGATATTACCACTGTTGCCAGAACCTATCCTGGTCATATGGGAACCAATGTGATTCGCCCTCAACTCGGAGTGCGGACAGAATACGTGATTATCTTTCGATTTGACGGCTATGAAAATCTTAAAGCATGGATGACATCGCGCGATCGCCAATATTGGCTAACTCAAGCCGAAACATTGGTAGAATCTGAACCCCAAGTTCAGCAAATCAATGGCTTAGAAGCTTGGTTTTCTCTTCCCGGCCAACCACTAAAGACACCACCACGTCATAAAACAGCTTTACTAACTTGGGCATCTGTATATGTGTTGATTAATTTGTTAAATACATTTATCACGCCTCTCCTGGGCGGCTTACCCCCCTTTATTATTTCGTTTATCATTACAGTTACTATGGTTGTGCTGCTAACTTATGTTGTCATGCCTAGAGTGAGCCGATTGTTTAGCTCCTGGCTATATCCAAAACCACGAAAAATTTAGACATCGAAATCACTTTTATGTAACTTTATTAGCTAGCAGAAAACTCAGTCAATTGTCGTTTTAAGGGAGAATCAAAAGCTGATATTATGTCGCATATATTGACTACCAAGTTTAACTTAGTTTGAATGAAATTATATTTACTAATTCTTGAACTGTTCTTGCCATCTCGGCTTCCGCATCAGAAATTTCAATATCAAATTCTTCTTCTATAGCCATTAATAATTCTATTGCATCTAGGTTATCCATATTTAAGTCATTGGGTGGAATATCATAGTTATACCGTTTCTTGATGTAGCTTGTCTGGCGTAGCCATAGATGCACTTTATTCTGTACTGTAGAGAAGTTGCATGCAACTTCTCTACATCATTTATTTGGCGCAGCTTCATATTAATTTGGTATTAGTCGATGATGATAGGAAAGATCCAAAAGTTACTCCTAATACAAGGGAGTGAACCAGGCTAATATTTATGTTCTCCCAAGCCTGACTTAAATCTAAAACTAACCCAGGTAGCAAGAATTTACTAGAAATTAATTAGGATTATATAATATTTTTTGTTTCCAAATATACGAATTTTTAAAATCTCCTGGAAATTCCCAAGAATAAGAACAAACTCAATATATTTATATTTGTGTTTTCAATTACTGCATTGGTTATTTTTTTAAATATAAAATGTTGGTCTTAGCTGTTAGTAACAACGGGTCAATATATTTTTAATGATTTTGTAGCTAAAGTTTCAAAATTCGCCTAATCTTCCTAGCTTTTTTCATCTTCTTGGGTATTTATATGACTTACAATTCAGAACAAATGCAACAGATTCTCCAAAAAGCTTTTGCCCGTCAGCAACAGGGAGAAATTTCACGCCAGCAGATTATAGAAATCGCCTCAGAGCTAGGAGTTTCATCCGCATCTTTGCAAGCGGCTGAGCAAGAATGGCTGAGCCAAGAAATAGGAGATAAAAAACGCCAGAGATTTCATGCCCAACGACGAGAAGAATTTAAAACACACCTGATTACTTTTATTGGTGTCAACGGATTGTTAGTTGTTTTGAATCTGTTAACAAGCCCTAGCTATTTTTGGGCGATTTTTCCCCTATTGGGTTGGGGGTTAGGTTTATTATTCTCTGGTATAAAAGCTTATAAAACTAGCGGAGGATCGTACGAACATGATTTTCAGGAATGGTCTAAAAAACTACCAAAATAAATAAAATTTCTCATCTCCTTGTGGGTGAGGAATCTGGTAATAGGTAATTAAACTATTACCCATTACCTATTACCTGCATCGACGCTTTGAGCAACCTCGACTACCCATGAAAGGATGGAGTTTCTCGCCGCTTTTACAAAATTTTAGGGGTAGTTTGGCAACCACCCCTAATTTCTGTCATATTTAGGATTTACTTTCAGCACCATTGCTGAGAGATATATTTACTTAGAGATATTAACTAAACTTTCAACTTCCGCATTAGCCAGTGTTGGTGCAGTGAAAATTTGGGAGTACAGACTTGATGGCTGTTGTCCTGCAACTACTGGTAATACTTGACGAGCGTGAGCAGCAATTTCTACAGTCTTCACATCATAGGTTTGGGTAATCAATTTGGGATACAAACCGATACCGATGATGGGAAGTAATAAAGAAGCGGTGATGAACAATTCACGAGGTTTAACATCAGGGATGAAAGCATCAAGATGTAACTCTTCGCTTTGTTTGCCGTAAAAGACTTGGCGCAATAGAGACAGCAAGTAAATTGGAGTCAGAATCACACCCACTGCGGACAGTAGGACAACTACAACTTTGAAACTGGAACTGTAGACATCGCTGGTAGCGATACCAATGAACACCATCAACTCACCTACGAAGCCACTCATTCCGGGTAAGGCTAGAGAAGCCATTGCGCCGGCTGTGTAAAGAGCGAAGGTTTTGGGCATCACCTTACCGATACCGCCCATTTTGTCCATCAACAAGGTGTGGGTACGTTCGTAAGTCACACCAGTTAAAAAGAACAAGCTAGCCGCAACCAAACCGTGGGAGACCATCTGTAACACTGCTCCACTCACACCAATTTCTGTGTAGGAAGCTAGACCGATTAACACAAAACCCATGTGGGCGATGGAAGAGTAAGCTAGGCGGCGTTTCAGGTTGGTTTGAGCAAAGGCGCAGCAAGCACCATAAACAATGTTAACTACACCTAAGATTGCTAAGACTGGCGCAAAGTAAACATGGGCATCAGGCAACATTTCGATGTTGAAGCGGATGAGGGCATAACCACCCATTTTCAGCAACACACCAGCCAGAATCATGGAACCAGGGGCAGATGCTTCACCGTGAGCATCAGGTAACCATGTGTGGAGCGGGAATATTGGCAATTTTACACCGAAGGCAATTAAAAATCCTGCATAAGCTAATAATTCAATCGCTTTGGGATATTCTTTCATTCCCAGAGCTGCAATGTCGAAAGTAACTGTATCTCCAGAGAATGCAAGTGCAAATCCAGCTACGAGAATAAATATAGAAGCAGCAGCAGTATAAAGGATGAACTTGGTCGCTGCATAACGGCGTTTGGGGCCTCCCCAGATGGAAATCAGCAGGTAGACAGGAACTAGCTCGATTTCCCACATGAGGAAGAAGAGTAGCAAGTCTTGGGCGACAAACACCCCTAACTGGGCGCTGTACATCACCAGCATCAACCCATAAAATAATCGCGGCTTGTTTGTTACTTTCCAAGCCGCGAAGATTGCGAGTGTGTTAATTAAGCCTGTTAACAACAGTAAGGGCATTGATAAGCCGTCAACTGCTACAGACCAATTCAAACCTATTTGAGGAAGCCAAGCGTATTTTTCTACAAATTGGTATGTCGAACTTTGGAAGTCGTAATAATGCCAGAAGGCGGCAATCATTAAGGCAAAGTCTGCAAAGGCTACACCCAATCCATACCAACGAACCGTTTTTCCTTCTTTGTCTGGAATTATGGGGATGGCTAGGGCTGCCACCAAGGGTAAGGCAATTATGGCTGTTAGCCAGGGAAACTCAATGAGATTCATCACTTCTGACAATCGTTTTTTCTTTTCGCTTTTAATTACATTATATTAAGGAATTGTTACTTTTGTAAACTTTATTTATCTCTGGAAAATTAAATTTTGGTTATAGATAGGAATTTATACTCAATGATTCTGCAATTCTCATGATAATCAGGAATAAATACTCATGGGAATTGCCTGCCAGCCCATTCTAGGCATAAACTTTTGTAACGTCAATAAAAAACGGTGGCTCCAACCACCGTTACAAATCTTTGTATTGCCTCTATTCTAGGGGAGTAATTTTTCAAGATTCCTTAAACAATGCGATTGACAATTGTCCAAACTGCCCCATCTGAACGGACATAGGGAACTGAAATGGTTTTGAACCCGGTAATAAAGGGTTTGTAATAAACCTGCCAATATAAAGGACTGAGTTGATCAGCACAGGCTTTGAGCAAACGAATTTCTGCTGCCAGTTCTTGGGCTATTTCATTGATTCGTTCCGCATGGACTTGAGCCACTTCTTTGGCTGCTTCTAATTGTTGCTCTTGGTTAATTCGTTGCTGTCTCCTTGGCAAACGCGCTAATTCAGCTTTTTTGTGTTGTAGCTGTGTGTCTAAAGCGGCGATCGCATCTTCTATGCCTTTGATTTCCGCAAATAGTTGGGCATTTTCCCTGGCTTGGCGACGATAAGCTTCCACAATGGCGAAAGGCGAATCATCCTCATGGGTAATTGCATCATTATTAATAGTGAGTGCAGCACGTTCTTGCTCAAGCACCTGAATTTGCGACTGGAGTGCTTTCATCTCCGATTGAATTTGCTTTAAAGGCAAGCTGGGATTAAGTTCTTTCATGTTGAATTGTTAAGTTGCGCCGTGAGTATCGAGAGCAAGCGATCGCACTACAGCCTTAATTCCTGCTTCTTGCCAAGCTGTGGACATTGCCGCCGCAACAGCTGCCGCATGAGATACATCCGCTAAAGCCAACAGTGTCGGCCCCGCGCCACTAATCACCATACCGTAAGCGCCAGCAGCCACAGCCGCAGTATTCACAGCATCGTAACCAGGAATTAAAGCTTGGCGATAGGGCTGATGTAACTTATCTTGTAAAGCTGCCCTTAACCATTCTCCCTTACCTGTTTGCAAGCCGCGCAACAATAACCCCAAATGGGCAGTATTAAAAATCGCATCTGCGCGACTATATTCTGTTGGTAAAACTCGCCGCGCCTCTGAGGTGGACAATTCAAAATCGGGAATTGCCAGTACTGGGACAATATCACTATGCCAGGGAACATCACAAATTTCCCAACCCCTAGCACCAGTAGCCGCCAGACGACATCCCCCCACCAAAGCGGGTACGACATTATCAGGATGTCCTTCGATGGCGATCGCTAATTCCATCACCTGCGCCTGAGACAACGGCTCACCCGCCAATCGATTCGCCGCCACCAAACCCCCAACAATCGCCGTAGCCGAACTCCCCAAACCCCGCGCCAGTGGCACACCCAACTCAATCTCGATTTTCACCCCTGGGGGTGTCTGATCTATATATTGATATAAATTGGCAAACGCCTGATAAAGTAAATTACTCTCATCAGTTGGTACGCGTTCAGCTTCCGCGCCTGTGGCTTGAATAATTAACTCACTCGTTTCCAGGCGGGTGAACTGGAATTGATTATATATAGTCAAGGCTGCACCGATGCAGTCAAAACCAGGCCCCAAGTTAGCAGTTGTGCCAGGAACCTTAACCGTGACAGAAGAAACAACAGACATTTATAAATACTCACCTAACAGTCATTAGTCAATAGTCATTAGCTTTTGAACTATGGACTACTCACATCACCAATCAACCAGCATCCCACGTAACTGCTCAATTAGTCATTAGTTAATAGTCAATGCCAGGAAAATGGAACCGTACTGATTATTTGAGAGAAGAGTAATTGTCTGATTTTCAACAAGCTAATATTAGTAAATAAACCCAATTCATCATGAAACGATGTTATTATATTTACATATAAAAAAATAATATATTAAAACTATAACAATGGAATATCTACAACGTTGGGAGCAATATGCGCCTGAAGCATACAATGCTATACGTCGTAATACTGATGATGTATCAGAAATTGCACTTCATACGGGTTGGGCAGAGTTTCGCATTAGACGAATAAAAAATCATGTATTTTATCGCCAACATCAATTAGATGATAGATTTGATTACTTTGATCCTGATCCAGATATAGCTGATGCGTGGTTTAGATTACAACAAGGTAATTATCTGGCTGAAGATTTACGCTTACTGGAACATGAATACTTTGAGTCAAGGTTTGAGGTGATTTTTAATACCGACTACAGAACGGCTCATCATGCAACTATACGCTCTGGTCGTTTATGGAGTCCACCAGAAGGATAATAGAAATTAACTTAAATGAGTTACAAATAGAGTAAACAATATGTATAGACAACATTATGAGCTATGGCTTTTTACGTATTGATTTTAAAAGAACAAGAGGATGAACGCGGGGTTACTTACCTCTTCGGTCCCCATGAAGATGATCTTGGGGCGCTGTGGCTAGACAAATCTAATGGAGAGGTTAAGGAACTTCAAGAAACATCAACTCAAAATTCACAAGCACTTTTCCAAAGAGCGGCTGTAAAGGTTAGACAATACTGGAAAAAAGGAGCATTTCCAGAGAAGACTTGTTGGGCATCTTGAGAATAATATAATACTGACAGCCTATCTAGTACTAGCTTGTGGAATCTAACCAATGGCTCGTTTTCTATGACTTGCTGTAGGGATCGCTTCCATAATCATACCTAACATACCAACTATCGACATTGTAAAGAGCGATCGCTGGGAATAACAACAAAACCATTATCATCACAATTACGCTGGAATTTTACCATCGTAATTTTTCCATTTTGGCGATCGCTTCCGGCAAATTGAATTATTCCTGTTGCACCTGTAACGTAAAATTGGGGTTGGCTGAGTGTTTTTTGAATACCGAGGCGAGTAGGATTTTGGGTGATAGCTTGACTCAAAACTAACATTGCATCATAGCTAGTTGCTGTTCGCCAAGTAATTTCAGTGTTGCGGAGGAGTGATGATAGATCAATTTTCCAGAGGTTTTGGACTTCCTTGACAAAGGTTGAATTCATCTCGCTAAGGGGATGCCAAAAAACTGCCCAAGCTGTGTATTGGATTTCGGGTGAGGAAAAAACTTTCTCTGATTTGAAGGAGTCAGAACTGTAGAGGCTGTCACCGGCAACAATCCAAACTTGATTGATGTTCGTCTGAATCACTCGTAAGGCATTGGGAATTGCATTATACAATCCTACTCCGGCATCAGGAATTAGGACAATTGCCTTTGCACCTTGGGTTTGAGCTTGATTTAACGCTGTTATGGCATTGAAGCGATCGCTGGCTAAATTAAAAGCCGCTTGATGATCAATCACCTTCAAAGGAAGAGATTTTGTGCTTTCTCGAACAGCCTGGGAAAGAGATTCAGCATACTCACTACCTTGACTATAAAAGATAGCTACTTGATTCTGTTTCAATTCAGACAGCAAGTAAGTTACCATTTTTTGGGCTGCATTGCGATCGCTGGGGACAGTCCGAAAGAAAAAAGGGTCTTTGAGATTTTGAGAAGTGCTAGTGGCAGAAACTAACACTACTCCGGCTTGGCGATAAATCGGTAAGGCATTTTTGCTGGCTTCGCTGCTATAGTGACCCAAAACAGCCAGTAAATCACGATATTTAACTAAATGCTGGGCAATTTTACGAGCATTATTGCCAGTTCTGCTATCTTCCCGATTACTATCGTCAGCAATGATAATGCGTAAAGCTCGACCTTGTTTTAGTGCCTCAGTTTGAGCTTGTGCTACACCCCTGAGTATTTCCCGACCTATATCAGTGCGTCGTTCCAGGGGGACTGCAACGGCGATAGTATGAATCTGATTTACGGAAAATTGCTGGTGAATCTTGCTATTATTTAGGTAAATTAAGGTTTCTGGGTCTGATTCTTGCTGGAAAGCAGTTTCCAAGAATTTTACAGCTGCATCAAAATTTTGATGGCGATACTCTTCCATTCCCAATTGCTTTGCTGGTGGCGGCTGACTATTACCCCAAAAGCTACTAGGAGTGAGGCTTTCTTCTCCACAACTCAGATAATCATTGAGTACATTGTCACAAGTCCGAGGTAATGTAATTTCCTGATATAAGGATTTCCCCGCGAACAGCAACAACACACCACAAGTAGCAAGCAACAATAATTTTGGCCATGGGTACGAATGCTGCTCAATATTTTCAATCTTTGCGAGAATTGCTTGCGCTGTTGGTGGACGGTGGTGGGGATGAGAATCCGTCATCGCCTGAAGCAAAGAGATGAATTTTTTAGGAGTTTTTGGGTCTTGAATATATTTAGACCAATTGAGTAAATCTTGGATGCGATCGCCTGTTGGGTCAATACCTGTGAGTAAATAGATTACAGTCCGACCCAGTGCATAAAAATCTGACTGTACAACGGCATGACCATCACGTTGTTCGGGTGCAGTATAACCAAGGGAATTAATTATAGTGACAGGCTCACGGTTGATAATGGTTTGTGTCACTTTACGCGCCGCACCAAAATCAATTAATACCAGTTTCCCATCAGGACAAACCATAATATTCGCTGGCTTGATATCCCGATGGAAAAACTTTTCCTGATGTACGAATTGGAGAATTTGCATTAGTTGTTTTAGCCAATCTAATGCTGTTTTATAGGATGTCACATATTGATGGTGAGATAACCAAGTCTGTAAATCTTCACCAGGAATTTTCTCCATCACAAAACACCATAATTGGCGACCTGTGTTTAAAACCAGGGGAAATAAGGCTTCACCCACAGGTAAACCAGGATGCCGCAAAGTCTTCAATATTGATGCTTCTTGCTGAAAAAGTCGTTCTAGTTGTGGCGTTACCTCTTTCAGCGACTTGAGAACTTTAGGTTGATCTCGGTTAACTAAATCTTCGATTGCAAATACTTCTGTATAACTACGTCTATCAGTTTGCAACAGATGCCTGAGTCGGTAGCGATTTTGAAGTATGAGTGGCGTTCCACAGTTTTGACATACTGCACTAGTATCAGAATTTTCTCGCTGCGAACAATCGGGATTGATGCAGTACGCCATAAAGTAAAGACAAAAAGCCAACAAACAATATACGTATTCTAAAACTACAATCTGTTAAAAAAAGCTTTTTCCATTACTTTAGGACTTATGCACGCAGATTTTCTATTGAGACTGGGTGTAAGGGTGTGAGGGTTTCAAAAATTCATACCTCTATACTCCTATACCCCTATACCCCTACACCCCCATACCCCTAATTTGTCAAGCTCAATTTTATATCAGTTACGGGGTGAGCTAAAACTTGACTAGTATACAGCAAATAATTCAACGATATTGATAACATACACAAGCATGATCGAGAAAACCATGAAACGTTTACTCCCAACTACTGCTTACATTGTCAATGTAGTCGATATCTGCGGTGAGACATCAGTAACAGTTTAAAGTAATCCACAATTTATCAATAAGATTATGAATGACTCCAAAGGCTTTGTGTTCTCGAAGACCTTTCCTCTATCATTGCAGATTGCGATCGCTCTCATTCTAGCCGTAGTCGTAGGAATCCTATTTGGTGCAGGTAACCCAAATCCCAACTTCATCGACTTAATCAATCATCTCACCATCCCCTGCAATTTAATCCTCAAAGCACTACGTGCCTTAGCCACACCGTTGATTTTACTCGCCATCCTCCACGCCTTTCTGACAGTACATATTCCGGGGCGTTCAGGACGAAAACTGGCAATATTGTTATTGACCAATACCCTCATAGCAATTGTCATCGGACTGCTGGTAGCCAATTTGTTACAACCTGGGCGTTGGTGGTCAGTCGCATCCTTTGGCGCTGCACCTACAAATAAAACCCTCGACCCTTGGGGATTACTGCAAGATATAGTTCCGCCTTCCATATTACAGCCCCTAGTTGATAACAATGTGATTCAACTAGTGTTCGTGGCCTTGGCTTTTGGGGTAGTTTTGCGCGCCATCAAAACTGAGCAAATTGTCCAAAAAAAGAACGATTATCAACCAGTTGAGCAACTGATTGGCTTATTGTTTGAGGCCGTGATGGCAGTGTTGAAATGGGTAATTGCTCTAGTTCCCATCGCCGTATTTGGGATTGTCGCCAAAACCATCGCTTTACAAGGTTTTAAACCATTCATCTCATTAGCTGCCTTTATTGTCGCCGTATTAATTGGGCTATTTCTCCAAGGAATTTACTATACACTCCGAGTTAGATTTGGTTCTTGGGTAAGTCCCCAAAGGTTTCTCCGTGGTGGTAGCGATGCACTGTTAACAGCTTTTTCTACCGCTTCATCCACAGCCGCCATGTCTGTGACCTTCCAAGCTTTGATGCAGAAAATCGGCGTGCGGGAATCTTCCGCATCTTTGGGGGCTTTGGTCGGTAGCAATTTCAACAATGATGGGACGGCTTTATATGAAGCCATGTCTGCTTTATTTGTTGGTCAGTTGTTGGGACTGCATTTAAACCTGCCCCAACAATTGATGGTGGTATTCACCTCAATCATCGCTTCTGTGGGCGCTGCGGGGATTCCTGAAGCTGGACTGGTGACAATGACCCTGGTGTTCACGGCGGTAGGATTGCCGACTCAATATATTGCCCTCTTAATCACAGTGGATTGGTTTCTCGATCGCTGTCGGACTGCAATCAATGTCATGGGAGATATGACCATTAGTTGTTTGCTGGATGGTAAAAAACAGCACGTTAAGCAGGTGGATGTTATCTATTTGGAAGGCGATTTATCTCACGCAGAGGTGCAAAGAGAATGAAAGTTTTTAGCTACCCGACGCGAGGAATTAATCAATTCAAAATACCCTACGGGAAGCCAAAGCTACAAAATTCAAAATTAACTAATAGTAATCAATGATTCAAACTATGTGGAATAAAAGCATCCAAAGATTGTGTCTATTTTGCGTCGCTCTCTTTTGTAGTCTTGGGCTTTCTCTCAATCATGTCCAAGCTCAATCAGTGCCTTTTTATTGGGAATTTATGAATGTTGATATCGCCGTACAAACTAACGGTGATATGTACGTTACCGAAACTCAGAAGTATACATTTACCGGAGACTATAAAAATCAACGCTATCGTTACATTCCCCTAGATAAAGTAGACAAAATCACTGAAGTATCAGTATCAGAAAATGGTCAATTATTACCCAGCGAAACAGGCACGGAAAATAACCAACTTTGGATTCGTTGGGAACATCAACTTAAAGCGCCTGAAAGCCATACTTTTGTCTTGAAATATCGCGTTGTGGGTGGATTACACGTCAACGATAATGATGCTCAAGTCTATTGGAAAGCTATTTTTGCTGACCGTCAAGCGCCTATTAAACAGGCACGAGTCAGAGTAAAATTTCCTGAACAATTGGCTAATAATATCAAAGAATTCCAAAGCTTTGGTGTAGCTGCCAACGTCCGTAAAGCAGATGCAAATACAGTTGAGGCTGTTGCTCAAACATCTTTGGCACCAGGGGAAGAATTAGAAATTCAGGTGAAATTTGATCCCACAGGGACTGAGATAAAAACTCCTATCTGGCAAAGTTCACAATCTTTTATTTATGGGAGTCAGTTGATATTGTGGGGATTTTTACTGTTCTTATTCTTTATTTTCTTTTTCCGTGGAAGTGGTGGCGTTAGTGTTAGTTACGGAGGTGGCGATGGCGGAGGTGGCGGTGGTGGTGGTGGCGGAGGCGGCGGTGGTGGCGGAGGCGGAGGCGGAGGCGGTGGTGGTGGTGGTTAAAATAAACGCTGCACGCACTTGAGAATGACAGGCTGTAAATAAAAGCGTTCTAATTCACCATCTTTCATCGTTTCTATCAACCCTCTTCGCTTTAAAGATAAGAGCGCTGCTAAAATATCCCCATTAGCAGCGCGACTTGCTAAGTGTAGTAGTATCTCTTGGCGAGTGAATCCTTGCACCTTTGTAGCCAAAGATTTGATCAGTATTTGTTCTAAAGTAGAAATCTGCTTCAGCCATTGTGTTACTAGGGGGGCAAATTCTCCAGCCACTAAGGTTCCAGAAGCTAAAAACTCTCCCACATCCCCAGCAAATAATTCATGAATGAAATTAGCCGCCATATTGAGAAATAAGGGATTACCACCATATTGATTGACTAGCGTAATCCACTGTTGAGCATCAAAAGTCAGTTGATGATGCTGCAAAAGCTCAATAGCACCTTCCATTAGTCCACCAAGGGGGAAAATAACTGCACCCCCAGCGCCTAAAATATTTAACCCTTCTGGTTGTTCTCGGCTAGTGATAATCACACAACTAGTGTGAGTAGTTTGTACCACTGTGCGGAGAAAATCGGCGTATGGTTCATATTCTGGGCGATATTGTCCCCCTCGATTACCCCCTAAAATGCCATCCCAACCATCAAAAACCATCAGGGTTTGTGGTACTAAAGTTGGTATTTTATCCTTGGCAGGTGGGTTGTGGTGAAACGAAAACCATAGGGTTTGAGAAAAATGAGATGACCTGCTTTCTACTAACTTTACTGCTAAAGCCGTTTTCCCTATACCCCCAATCCCTGTAATAGCAATTAGGCGTGTTCCTTGTTCAATTGCTTGGCTGAGTGTTGTTAGCTCATAACGTCGTCCAAAAAATAAGGGAATATTGGGAATTTGGGTTGTCCCAATGATAAATGAGTTGGGAGGACGTTCCACTAAGTCTTGCCAATTCAACCCCGAAACCTGACAAAAGGCTTTAAATACGGACGCATCGATCGCATCACCTTTGAGGAAGCGTTTCCAGGTTGCTAAAGATACCCCGGCTGCAAAAACCTCCGCATTTTCCCAGTTACGCCCAGGCTCAAGCACTTGACTTGCTTGTTCTAACCAACATGGATTATCAATTGTCCAACCTTTTTCGCTTCGAGCTTGTTTGATGATTTGCAATCCAGTCAGCGAGAGTTTGAGGCTAGGCATCGGATATGAGTGGCAAGGTGTAGCAAATTCATCCAGTTTAATTCTAGATTAGTCTGGAAAACTATGGGAGCGATCGCCTAGAAAAATCGCCCTAAAATCAGATTAGAGTTTGTAATTGCGGCAAAAGATATTGGACTTTATCTTCTCTCATACTTAATAGATTGAGTTTTTCTGGCTGGGTATGACCCAGCCAAGTAACTGCTAAAAGTTTTCGTAGTTAGCGATCGCATCCTTCATCTTCTGCACCACTTCATCCACAGGTATAGCTCCCAACTCTCCAGAAGCACGGGTACGGATACTTAAGGAGTTGGTTTCTACTTCCTTGGCTCCCACTACCGCCATCACGGGTATTTTATCTTTCTCTGCGTTGCGGATGAGTTTACCCAGGCGATCGCCACTGGTATCAACTTCGGCACGAATCCCAAGCGATCGTAATTTTGCTACTACATCTTTGGTAAAGTCTAACTGGGCTTCACCTACAGGTAACAATCTGGCTTGCACCGGTGCTAACCATAGGGGAAAATCCCCTGCATACTCTTCAATTAAAATCCCAATTAACCGTTCTAGGGAACCGAAAGGTGCGCGGTGAATCATCACAGGACGTTTGCGAGTCCCATCTTCCGCGACGTATTCTAAATCAAACCGTTCTGGTAAGTTGTAATCTACCTGTACAGTTCCTAGTTGCCACTCTCTTTCTAAAGCATCACTGAAAATAAAGTCTAATTTCGGCCCATAAAAGGCCGCTTCCCCAATTCCTTCAAAGTGTTCCATCCCCAACTGTTCCACCGCACGACGGATTGCACCTTCAGCTTTGTTCCAAACTTCATCAGAACCGATGTACTTATCGCTGGCTGGGTCGCGGAAACTGAGTCTAGCTTTAAAGTTTTTCAATTGCAGACTCTTGAACACTGACAAAATCAAATCCACAACATTTAGAAATTCGTTGTCTAACTGTTCTGGGGTCACGAATAAGTGAGAATCATCAACAGTAAAGCCGCGCACTCTGGTTAAACCACCTAATTCCCCTGACTGTTCGTAACGGTAAACAGTCCCAAACTCAGCCAAGCGCATTGGTAGTTCCCGATAAGAACGCAATTCACTCTTATATATTTGGATATGGAAGGGGCAATTCATTGGCTTGAGGACGAAGCCTTGCTCAATTGCTGCGGCTGCTTCATCTTCCGCCATTAAAGGAAACATATCTTCCTTATATTTTTGCCAGTGTCCTGAAGTCTTAAATAAATCTACTCTGGCAATATGAGGGGTAACTACAGGTAAATAACCGCGCTTGAGCTGTTCCTGTTGGAGAAATTGTTCTAAGGTGCTACGTAGCAAAGTACCTTTAGGAGTCCACAAGGGTAAACCAGGCCCTACTTGTTCCGAAAAGATAAATAATCCTAGTTCTTTACCTAGTTTACGGTGGTCACGGCGTAGGGCTTCTTCTTTGCGGCGCTTATACTCTGCCAGTTGTTCTGGGGTTTCCCAAGCTGTAGCATAAATCCGTTGCAATTGGGCTTTGGTTTCATCTCCCCGCCAATAAGCACCCGCCACGCTTTCTAATTCAATTGCTTTGGGGTTTAAATCTTTGGTATTTTCCAAGTGAGGCCCGGCGCACAAATCCCACCACTCATTTCCCAGGTGGTAAATTGTGATCGGTTCTGATTTAATATCTGCCAGGATTTCTAATTTATAAGGTTCCTTGATTTCCTGAATGCGCCGTTCCGCTTCTTCCCGGCTCACTTCTTCCCGCACCACTGGCAACTTACGGTTAATGATCTTCACCATCTCTTTTTGGATGGCTTTGAGATCCTTATCAGTAAATGGCTCTGGACTATCAAAGTCGTAATAAAATCCATTCTCAATCCAGGGGCCAATTGTCACTTGCGCTTTAGGGAACAGTTTCTGTACTGCCATTGCCATTACATGGGAAGCCGTATGGCGAATCTTTTTCAATGTCTCTGATTCGCTGGTACGCGGTAAATAGATTTTTTCTGGTTGTTCTGGCTGGTTGTTGGGGTCTTGATTAGGCGACATTGGCTGCTGAACCATTAGCGAAGTGACTGCAAGAGTAACTGATCAATTGAAGTTTTCAAAATCTACCCAAATATAACATGAGCTTATCTTCCTGCTGTGTAAGCTTTCCCTCGTCATCAAGGTACTTTTGCATCAAGGAACTTCCCGGTAATAAATATATCCAAGATGTAGGGTGCGCTACTTGGGAGAAAACTTAGCTGTACCAAGAATTTCTTCATGCTGACGCACCCTACTAACCTTTCCTTCGTCATCAAGGTACTTTTGCATCAGAGGAATATGAGAGTGGCTGTCTATAAATTCTAAAGATTATCTGAGGTTTTTTCATTCAACATAATCGAAACAGTCAACTGTCAACATCTGCCAAGCTACTGAGTGTAATTTTGTATTTATACCTACTAATAAGCATGAGATATTTCTTGAGAGATAGCGTATAGTAATGTTAAGAAACGTAAATAGAGTTAATATTGATAAAGAAATTAGAAGTATCTCTCTCATCTATGTCAGACTCGAACTTATCGGGAACTGATCTGCTAAAGACGGTACTAGAACCGTTGTTAGACGATTTCCAGTATTGGTTTGCGCGATCGCGTAGCTTTTTGGAAACAGAACGGCTCTCATTTATGGATGAACAAGCGCAACAAGACTTACTGTTGCGAGTTAAGCAAGCCCAAGAAGAACTCAACACAGCAAAAATGCTGTTTAGCGCGACTGAAGGACAAGTCGGAATCGATATGGCAACGATGACACCTTGGCATCAATTAGTAACTGAATGTTGGAATGTGGCAGCACGCTTTCGTTCTCAGCAGCCAACCTAATCGATGGCAAAAATCACATAGCTTGCAGTGGTGCGACTAAATCCTTAACATTATTTTAATTAAAAAATAATGTATCCTCTGTTACCATTATTCTAATAATGTTGACAAATTTTCATACATAGACATAAATGCACTTCAATTGTGTCAAGTATTTATTCTCGCCAATGGTAATAAAAAGGCGAAAAAAAGAGTTTAAAGTATAGATTTTTAAAAATTGCTGTCCCTGGAGGAAAATCCGATGTTACACCTGCTTTACATTCTAGCTTTTACAATTCTTGCTGTTATAGCGGTTGCCAATTTAATTCGCAACTTAATCATGTTTAGTTTTGATCGCGAAGGATCACGAGGGAATTACTCAACCAGAAACTCACAAGTGGTAAATCAGGGAGGCTACGGTTATTTATCTTCCAGCAGAAGGGTAGCTCCACATCCAGAATTATTGGATAGTGCAGGTAAATTCATCAAAGAACCTCTGTTGGTAATGCGCTCAATTAATGTAGAAGATGCGCGCCAACAATTGGATGCACTCTATGAATCTTCCCCAGGACATAAGAGTGAGAACTCAGAAGAAGCATAGATAACTAAAGATGTAGCGTCGAATTTAATATTTTTTTGATTAAAAAAATTGTTACAAATTCCATCCTGAACTTGTTCTCGTAACTGTTCAGGTTTTTTTTGTGAGACGGGGTGTAAGGGTGTAGGGGTTGAATTTTGAATTCGGAGCGAAGCGACGTGACGTGACCAATTACCGCTAAAATCAAAAAATCAAATACAATATCATCCAAAGCGCTGTATTCTGAGCGAGCTTTATGGAAGTTTTAGAACTGAAACGCGAAATCGAAACGTTGTCTAGCCGCCTGGGTAAAACCCAGGACTATCTTTGACGTACCTGCACTCAAAGCCAAAATTCAAGACCTAGAACAAATTGCAGCACAGCCGGAATTTTGGGATGACCAAAACCAAGCCCAGAAAACGCTGCAAGAACTTAATGACCTCAAAGCCCACTTGGAAAGATATCATCAGTGGCACGCCAATCTAGAAGATACTAGGGCGGTGGTTGAGTTGTTGGAGTTGGAAACCGACGAAGCACTATTGCAAGAAGCGGAATCTACTATCACTAAGCTCAATCGAGACCTTGACCAGTGGGAATTACAACAGTTACTTTCTGGCCCCTACGATGCGGAAGGGGCAGTATTAACGATTAACGCTGGTGCTGGCGGAACAGATGCCCAAGATTGGGCATTTATGCTGCTGAGAATGTACACCCGTTGGGCTGAAGACCAAGGCTACAAGGTAGCTTTAGCAGAAGAGTCAGAAGGTGATGAGGCGGGAATTAAATCAGCCACCTTAGAAATTACTGGTCGCTATGCCTACGGTTACTTGCGGTCAGAAACAGGCACTCATCGCTTAGTGAGAATTTCACCTTTCAACGCCAACGGCAAGCGGCAAACTAGTTTTGCTGGGGTGGAAGTTATGCCGCAATTAGATAATACGGTGCAGTTGGATATTCCAGACAAGGATTTGGAAATCACTACAACTCGTTCTGGCGGTAAAGGTGGACAGAACGTCAACAAAGTAGAAACAGCAGTGCGAGTGGTTCACCTTCCCACAGGCATCGCTGTACGCTGTACGGAAGAACGTTCCCAGCTACAAAATAAAGAGAAAGCCCTCGCCCGCCTGAAAGCCAAGTTGTTGGTTATTGCTCAAGAGCAAAAAGCTCAAGAAATTGCCCAAATTCGCGGCGATATGGTAGAAGCTTCTTGGGGAAACCAAATTCGTAACTATGTATTCCATCCTTACCAGATGGTAAAGGATTTACGTACCAATGCAGAAACAACTGCGATCGCTGATGTGATGAATGGTGAACTAGATATGTTCATCCAAGCCTATCTACGTCAGGAGAATCAAGTTGTCGAAGGTGAAGCAAGTTAGAAATTAGGGGTGTAGGGGTTTAGGGGTGTAAGGGAAGAAAAATTTACCCAATCCCCAATCCCCAATCCCCAATCCCCAATCCTCACCATCACCTGTTACATTTATATATAAAAGCATTCGTGATTTATTCATTATGAGTAATTCTCCTTCCACAGAATCCCAACCCAGCTACGTCAAGCTTGCCATGAGAAATATGGTGCGTAAGGGTGGTACTTCTGCAAAACATTTTGTCCTGACAGCCGTAGGTCTTTTAGCTGTTCTCGTAGGCCTTGCTTACTTAACTCGCTAATAGTAAGCAAAAACCTAAAGTGCTGAGTGAGGAGAGTGAGTATTTGGTACAAGTTGAACTAGATGTACAAGACTGTTTTTTTGAGTCTTCCCCGGAAGCTGCTCAGACTTCTGGATATATAGATAGTCAGGTTTCCTCTACAACTTGGGAAGACTGGTTTCATCGCTGGTTAGAAATTCTGGATTCTTCTCTTCCGCCTGCACCAAGCTACGAAATCGGATTGCGGCTAACAGATGATACAGAAATTCAAGCGATTAATGCCCAATATCGTCAGCAAAACAAACCTACAGATGTTTTAGCCTTTGCGGCTTTAGAGGTAGATTTGCCGCAAAATCCGGAAATGGTGGCAGAACCTTTGTATCTAGGTGATATTGTTGTTTCCATCAATACGGCACAGCGCCAAGCTGGCCAACAAGAGCATAGTTTGTCAACTGAGTTAGCTTGGTTAACGGCTCACGGCTTATTACACCTGTTGGGCTGGGATCATCCTGATGAAGAAAGTTTAATAGCGATGCTGCAACAACAAGTAGTATTACTAGATGCTGTTGGTATCAGGATAAACATTAATTATTAAAGTTTTGCCGTTTTTTGAGTATTTATCCTTAACCATGCTTTTATAAAACTTTAAGAGAAAATTGCCTAAAACCTCGTAGCAGATTAAAATCGGCGAAGATTTCTCACTGAACCTATCCCAAGTTTTTATTTTTAAGCCTATGTCCCAACAAGTCTCCCCGCCACCAACGCAAAACAGCCTACCATCACTAGTAATGAAAGAACGGGAACTTTCTTGGCAAGTTGCCACTAATTTATTGATTAGCTTTAAATATGCCTGGGCTGGAATTACTTATAGTTTTCAAACTCAGCGAAATTTTCGCATTCATGTGAGTGTTTGTACTTTAGCGATCGCTTTAAGTATTTTCTTACATTTGCAAGCTGTAGAAATAGCCATTATTGGTATCACTAGCGGCTTAGTCCTGGTAATGGAATTGTTGAATACGGCGATCGAGTCTCTTGTAGATTTGACTGTAAAACAGACCTACCACGAGTTAGCCAAAATTGCCAAGGACTGTGCCGCAGGTGCAGTACTCGTTTCTGCTTTGGTAGCAGTGCTAGTTGCTGCAACCCTGTTGCTTCCACCCTTAGTAGTTTTAATTATCTCAGCTTTGTAGTGCTGACACCCAATTAAATCCCTATTATTAATATAGTTAAACCCACTCAAAAGCCAAAAAAGAGCGGGTAAAATTCCATCGTCTTTATCCTCATTTACTAATCCCTAGTCCCTAATTTGTAACGATGACGTTTATAGCAGCTCAAATCTGGTAAAAACTAAACATGGTGAGATTAGTAACCAGGAGCTATGAGCATTGATTATAGTCATCGATAATTACGACAGCTTTACTTATAATTTGGTGCAGTACTTGGGAGAACTAGCATCTGAGTTTCCTGTCGCATCAGATATTCAAGTTTTTCGCAACGATAAGATAACTTTAGATGAGATCCGAGGATTAAATCCTGATGCGATCGTCATTTCTCCTGGGCCTGGTCGTCCAGAAGATGCAGGTATATCTTTGAAGTTAATTCAAGAACTCGGTACTAACCTGCCAATTTTAGGCGTATGTTTAGGTCATCAAAGCATTGGTCAGGTATTTGGTGGTAATATTGTCTCTGCTCCAGAGTTAATGCACGGCAAAACTTCTCAGGTAACTCACACTGGGGTTGGGGTTTTTCAAGGATTAGAGAATCCTATGATTGCTACCAGATATCATAGTCTGGTAATTGACCGCCCAACTTGCCCCGAAGTGTTAGAAATTACTGCTTGGGTAGATGATGGTACGATTATGGGAGTGCGACACCGGAACTATCCTCACATTCAAGGAGTCCAATTTCACCCAGAGAGTGTTTTAACATCTTTAGGAAAGCAGTTACTACGAAATTTTCTAGAACAGTTACAGTTACGAGAATAATTAATGAAAAGACGACAGTTGCTAGGCTATGCTGGGGCGGGATTAGCCACAGCTTTTGTCTCTACCCTTGGTTCAAACTTCCAAGCCGATGCACAATCTAGCGGTTTATCGGTGCAGTGGTTGGGTCATACCAGTTTTCTGTTTACTGGTGGTGGGGCGAGGATTCTTGTCAACCCATTTCGGACGATTGGCTGTACAGCGCGTTATCGTCCACCAAAAGTCACAGCAGATTTAGTATTAATTAGTAGTCAATTGTTGGATGAAGGGGCAGTGGATGGGTTACCAGGTAATCCTAAACTTGTATATGAACCCGGAGTTTATGACTTTAAAGGTATAAAATTTCAAGGCATCTCCATAGCCCACGATCGCAAAAATGGTAGACAATTTGGGATGAATACCGCTTGGAAATGGACACAGGGTGGAGTTAATATCCTACATTTAGGCGGGGCGGCTGCACCCATTTCCATTGAGCAAAAAATCCTCATGGGACGACCTGATGTTTTGTTAGTCCCAGTCGGTGGTAGTGACAAAGCTTACAATGCTCAAGAAGCAAAGCAAGCAATTGAGGTATTAAATCCCAAACTGGTCATTCCTACTCATTACCGTACACAAGCAGCTGATCCGGCTGCCTGCAATATTGCCCCACTGGATGAATTTCTCACATTAATGCAGGGCGTAACTGTGCGTCGTAGTAATAGCGACAGTATTAATATTAGTTCTGGTAATTTACCTGAAACTAGTACAGTTCAGGTTTTGAGTTACAAGTTTTAATGAGGGGATTGGGGATTGGGGACTGGGGACTGGGGACTGGGGATTAGAGACTGGGTAAATATCTCTTCCCTAAACCCCTAAACCCCTACCCCCCTAAACCCCTAAACCCCTAAGCTGTGTACCACTCTGGAGTCAGAGCATCTGTAACAGGAGTTTCAGTAGCCAAGGTACCATCCATAGTCCAGATGGCATCTGTACCGGTTGCCTGATCGCGCCAGTAAATATCAGATTTGCCATCGCTGTTATAATCGCCAATATAGGCTCTAGATCCTGGACTTCTACTTGGAAGAAAGGCTTCACTGGTAACGGATGTACCATTCATTAACCAAGCAGTGTTTGCACCAGTTGTAGCGTTGTTCCAGAAGATATCGGTGCGGCCATCACCATTGAAATCACCAATGTTGGCTGTCCAATCGGAACTGAGGGTGTTTAAAGTACCTTCAGTGACAAAAATGCCATTCATTGTCCAAATTTTGTTTTCGCCGGTGACGGTATTACGCCAGAGAAGATCAGTAGTGAAATCACCGTTGAAATCGCCAAGGCTGTAAGTCCAAGATGCGTCTTGTGCTTGTAGATCATACTTGGTAGCTTGGATACCATCCATAAACCAAACGGAGTTTGCACCTGTGGTTGTATCTCGCCAGAAGATATCACTCTTACCGTTTCCGTCGAAGTCAACAATAGTGGCACTCAACCCTGGGGTTGTGGTATCCAGAACATTGGCACTGACAACGGTTGTGCCATCCATCAGCCAAACTGCATTTTCACCTGTTTGAGTATTATTCCAGTGGATGTCGGTTTTGCGATCGCCGTTAAAATCACCGATGCTAGCATTCCAACCTGGATCAACTTTGTCTAGATAAACAAAGTTAGCAACTCTAGCTCCATCCATGATCGCAATCGCATTCTCACCTGTTGCATTGTTCCGTAACAGGAAGTCAGTCTTGCCATCACTGTTAAAGTCAGCGATTTTATAAGTCCAGACACTCAGATCAAAAGTTCCTAAAGAGGCTTCTTCTTGAGTGACTGTTCCGTTCATTAACCTCACTCTAATTTCACCTGTTTGAGTATTAACCCAAACCTTATCTGCCTTACCATCGCCATTGAAATCAGGTGAAATCGCTGCGCTAGTTAAGTAAGGATTAGGATTTGGGTTGGCACTCAAACCAGGAATGGAAATTGGCAAATCTACTTGTGTGGTTGCAGAGCTATTACTAGATGATGGTAGCTCAGTATTTAAATCACTTACATAAGCACTCGATACCAAAGATGCTGATCTTGCAAAAGATGTATTAAGCGAATTATCTATTCTCTTGGAAAAGCTTTGCGTTTCTTGCATGATGGTTTCTTAAACTTGTTGTCTTAAAAGTTTTAGCTGAAAATTTATGTTGGTTTCTGTCAGTTAATAACATTATTCCAAGTTAAAAAAATATTGTATCTACAGTTCTACTTTTGGGGAAATATCAGATTTTACAGATAATTCTTGTGGCTAATTTTAAACATATTCCTAAAAATATCAAGAGTATTTTGGACACTTTTTAAGTCCTAAAATGATGACTTTTCATGTCAACATATTTAGACATTTATCAGTTTTATGTCCTGATATCTATAGATCACCGACTTCTTTAAGAAATTGGTGATCTTATGGCTCTTGTTTATCAGGCAATTAAACAAAGAAAAAAACTAATAGTTATATCAGCAATTTTTAATAAAACTGAATAAAGCAGTGTAAGTCACAAAATATCTCAAAGATGACTGATTTTTTGTACTAACACTTGAGTTGAAATAAATATTGGTTAAAATACTTAAATTAGCAACTACTGAAAGATAGCGACTTTCAGACATACATAGTTGCCAAAAGTGTAAAAATATATGAAGATTCCCAAAATTAACGGTTATGCAAGCAGAATATCGGCAGCGTCGTGAGCAATTAATGGCGAAGATTGGTAGTGGTACAGGGATTTTTCGCAGTGCGCCGATGGCGGTGATGCACAACGATGTCGAATACACTTATCGCCAAGATAGTGATTTCTTCTATTTGACTGGTTTTAACGAACCGCAAGCAGTAGCCGTATTAGCGCCGCATCATCCAGAACATCGGTTTGTGCTGTTTGTCCAACCCAAGGATCGAGACAAAGAAGTTTGGACTGGTTATTTGTGTGGGGTAGATGCAGCCAAGGAAATTTATGGTGCAGATGAGGCTTACCCCATATCTGAATTAGATGAGAAATTACCCCAATATCTAGAAAAAGCCGATCGCATTTACTATCATTTAGGACGCGATCGCAATTTTAATGACAAAATTCTCAGCCATTACCAACAATTGCTGCGGACTTATCCCAAGCGGGGTACGGGGCCTATGGGAATAGAAGATACAGGCCCCATCCTCCACAGCATGAGGCTGATCAAAAGTGAGTCAGAGTTAATTCAGATGCGTCAAGCTGCGGCGATCGCCACTGAAGCCCATAATAAAGCCTTGGAATCCTCTGCACCTGGGCGTTATGAGTACGAAATTCAAGCGGAAATAGAACATATATTTCGCTTGCGGGGGGCTATGGGGCCTGCTTACCCGTCGATTGTGGCTTCTGGTGCAAATGCTTGTGTCCTCCACTACATCGAAAACAACCGCCAGATGCAGGATGGTGATTTGCTATTAATCGACGCTGGTTGTGCCTACGGTTATTACAACTCAGATATTACTCGCACATTCCCAGTTAACGGCAAGTTTACACCAGAACAAAAAATCCTTTATGAAATTGTACTGGAAGCGCAAAAACAAGCGATCGCTCAAGTACAACCAGGGAACTCATTTAAATCAGTCCACGATACCGCCGTGCGTGTCCTCACAGAAGGTTTAGTAGAAATTGGTATCCTCAGGGGTGAAGTTGACAAATTGATTGAGGAAGAAAAATATAAACCTTACTATATGCACCGTACTAGCCATTGGTTAGGGTTGGATGTCCATGATGTAGGCGTTTACCAACACGGTGACGATAAACCGCAGATTTTACAACCAGGTCAAGTATTGACGGTTGAACCAGGACTATATATTGTCCCAGATACAAAATTAGCAGAAGACCAGCCAGAAACAGACACGCGTTGGGTGGGAATTGGGATTCGCATTGAGGATGATGTCCTGGTAACAGCTACAGGACACGAGGTATTAACGGCTGGAGTTCCCAAGGAAGTACATGAAGTAGAACGTTAAGCGGGTAGCAGATAAACCATCTGTAGAGACGCGATTCATGAGCCAGCGCGTTGCGGGGGTTCCCCCCGTTGTAGCGACTGGCGTCGCGTCTTCACCCGATAATGTTGAATTGGTATAAGAAATCCGTTGTTAGATTGGGTAATGAATAAGTCAATTAAAAAAGCGCTGATATTACTGAGTACAGGGATAATTTTGTTGTGTTTGATGGGTTGCGATCGCTTGTTTAGTGCGAGTGGGGATTCAGTAGAAAGAGTCAGCGATGGTGATACATTAGTTGTGAAGGATGCCCAAGGGAAGAAAGTTACTGTGCGGTTTGCTTGTATGGATGCGCCAGAAATTGCCCACTCTAATAAAGAAAAGCAAAGTAGACGTACTACCGATCGCAATCAATTTAGCTGGGGTGTAAAAGCACGAGAACGGGTACAGCAATTGGTGAAACAAGGAGGCGATCGCGTTACCTTGAATATTACTGATAGCGATCGTTATGGACGTAAAGTTGCCGAAGTCAGATTAACAGATGGCACTTTTGTACAGCAAGTACTCATACAAGAAGGTTTAGCTAAAGTGTATCGCCCTTATTTAAATAAGTGTCCCAGCAAAGCGATCGTGCAGCAAGCCGAAACCAAAGCCCAACAACAACAAATAGGAATTTGGGGAGATCCTAAATTTGTCAATCCGTGGGAATATCGAAGCTTAAAATAAGTCGCCATCATGAACTGCGTACACCAGAACCCATGAAAAAGGGATCAAAGTATTGTCACATAACGACTTGAAAATACCAACCCATATTAAGTAACTGTAGGGTGCGTCAGCCCCAATAATTTCGTACACATTAGAGGATTTTCCGCATCTGACGCACCCTACTATTGTGCCAGTTGCGTAAGTCCTGTTCACATAACGACTTGAAAATACCAACCCATGTTAAGTGATGTAAAAATACTAAGCTTCAGTTCGTAGTCAGGACTTTATTCCTTGTTTGAGAACTTTAGTTCTCACTGCAAACCTTTAATTATTTACCCTGTTGTACTTAATACCAAATCTGCAATTTTAACTATAAAGTTCTTGTTGAATGCTTAATTTTCAATTCGTATCCTGACTCTTGATTATTTCCTCTGTTACCACTTTTTGAGATAAAGCTTTTTGAGCAATTTTAGTGATATATACAGTCACACCCACAGTTGCTATCAGTCCCAATCCTTGCATTATCCATTGCCAGATTTGTGTTTCCGGTGTAACTGGTTGATGATTCGTACCCGCCAGAGCCAAATCACCAGCTAAAGAACCAATATAAACATACATTATAGTCCCAGGTATAATGCCCAATGAACCTAATATATAGTCTTTTAAAGATATACAAGTTATACCAAAAGCATAGTTCAATAAATTAAAAGGAAAGACCGGAGAAAGGCGAGTTAACAGCACAATTTTCCATCCTTCCTTGGCTACAGCCTGATCGATCATTTTAAACTTTGGATACTTGTCTATCTGTCGCACAACCCAATCCCGTGAAAGATATCTTCCGATGATGAAAGCTAATATTGCACCCGTAGTTGCTGCTATTAATACATAAACTGAACCCCAAAATACACCAAATAAACAACCACTTTTTAAGGTCAATATAGAACCTGGGATAAATAATAACGTTGCCAGATTGTAAATAATTATGTAGGCGATCGGCCCAAAAAATCCCAGGCTTTGCACCCACAATATTAATGTTTGCAAAAGTGACTGAATGTTAAATTGTCGTGCTATAACTATCAGCACAGCAATTGCCAAACCCATAAGTAATAGTTTATGTTTCCTATTGAATCGAGTCTGCTCTTTGGAAACCATTAAATTACCTCAGTTTTCAGCGTTACTTTAAATAGTTAAGGATAATGTCATACAACAACCAACCAGCAAAAGATTCCTGAACTTGCTTTTATCACCACCTGCCATCAGAATATGCTATTTACATGAGAAATGGCTGAGAGAAAGTCTGTGAAGTATGCAGTCAACAATATTTCTGAACAGATGATCCTGATCACATACTGAATTAGTTAATACCAGCTATACTTAACTCTTAAGATTATCTATAAAAAATACTCAATTGGGAAGCTGAGTTATGGCAATGCGGAGATCGGATCGTCGAGACTCTAATCATGACAATTCAGTTAATAATCCTCGCTCACGTCAAAAAGAACCAGTTCCACCCCATGAGCTTAAACAGCTATTGATGACGGTTCGCGCTCAACGTGATGAGTGGCAAGAACGTGCTAAACAAAATGAGGAAGCAGCATCTCAACTAGTTCATGTTCAGCAAACACTTCAAACATATCAAGTTGAAGCCAATGATCTCAAAGAGCGTGTGACCCATAATTACCAGCTTTATCTTGACGAACAACAAAGATATCAGCAAACTCTCTGCCTTTACAACGAAGAAAAAACTAGAGCAAATGAATTATTTACCCAATATGAGACAGCAAACTCTGAGCGAGAAATGTATTTGACTTTATACAATGAAGCCAAAGCGGAACTCAAGTATGAGCGACGTTCTAAAGCTAGTATTAAAGGCTGGGAAACTCGTCGTAAAGCCGAGAACGAAAAACTAAAGCGAGAAATTGCGGAAATGGTTGTGCTATTGCGTGAATCTTTGGCTAGTAAGGAAGAAGCTGTCAACAGCTTGTACGTTGTAGCAGAGCGTATGGATCGGATTCAATCTTTAGTTGATTCGGCTGATGAAGAAACAACAAGCAATCCTATAGGTCTGGTACAAAAATTTAGACGCATCTGGCTTGCTATTAAAGAGATACTTTCTGAGTAAAGCTATATCGTCATGGGTAAAAAATCAGTGCCGTCCACACAAAGCAAAGCAACATTGGGAAACCAAATTCGTAGTATTGCCGATCGCCTCAAGCAAGAAACTGAGGTACAAATAAAAGCAACATCACGTATTTTAGATGCTGCTGCTCAAATTTCGCAAAATCATGAGCGACTAATTAACGAAGTAGTTGAGATGGTTGAAGAAGACCTTGAGCAAGAAAGCCAGATTTTTCCAAGGCAGATTTATAACGTTGATATTCTGAAACAACAGTTTAAAACATTGCGTGAAGCCAAAAGTCACTTTAATTTGAAAGTCAATAGTTGGGAATCACTAGCTAATAAATTAAATGAACCATCTTTGCAAGAGCGTTTCTCAGCGCATGAACATCCGTTAAACGGTATCAGAAAAGAGGAACATGGACACAAGAAGATGGAAAAGATTACCGTTCGTTTACAGCCTGATGTTGCAGAAATTTTTCCTACAGAGGAAGCAGTAAATGAAGCTCTGCGTTTTTTAATCAGAATTACAAATAAACATCTTTATTAACATCTTGAACTGTAGCTACTTGTTGACCTGTGCCAGATATAGAAGTTTTCGCAAGTATATTCGCTTCGACTTGACTTTGAACAAAAGCTAGAGCAGGTTGTTGATTGAGCGTGAGGTTCAAAAATAATACTTATGTCATGTTTGCCAATATTCTGCACATCACCAGCTCTATGATAAATTTATGTGATTTAACAAAGACGGCTGTTTTATGTCTGAAGTCAATTATCAACAGCCCATTAGTACAGTGGCTACTCTCATTGAGATGTACACTGCGGGAAGGCGTGATTTTAACCGCGCTGAATTGGGTGATGCTAATTTACAAAATGTAGATATCAAAGGCTCTGACCTTAGCTACGCTGATTTAAGTACAGCTAACCTTAGAGGAGCCAACCTTAGGGGAACTGACTTAAGCTTTGCCGATTTGAGCCAAGCTGATTTACAAGAGGCTGATTTGCGAGGCGCATTATTAATGTCTGCCAATCTCCGCCAAGCCAACCTCCAGGGTGCAAAATTAGAAAAGGCTGATTGCGATCGCAATACTCATTTTCCCGAAAATTTT
Organism: Anabaena sp. CCY 9910; assembly: GCF_963920875.1. Taxonomy (NCBI): domain Bacteria; kingdom Bacillati; phylum Cyanobacteriota; class Cyanophyceae; order Nostocales; family Nostocaceae; genus Anabaena; species Anabaena sp. CCY 9910. The sequence goes on from NZ_CAWUDJ010000002.1 coordinate 105,103, forward strand.
GATCTCCTAAAAGCAGGCTTGCAACTCAAAGAACAATAAAATATCCAATGAGGTTTATTTGCGTCCGATGAGTTGGGCGATCGCCTCAGCTAACTCTACTGGGTCGGCTGGTTTGGCTATATGCTTTTGAAAGCCTGCGGCTATGGCTTGTCTTTGATCAATTTCTCCAGCATAGGCAGTCAGAGCGATCGCTGGAATTTGTCCACCTTGTTCTGGCGACCATTTTCTGATTTGCCGCAACAACATATAACCATCAATTTGTGGCATCCCAATATCACTTAACAGTACATCTGCCTTTGAGCGCGCTAGGGCTTCCAATGCCTCTATTGCTGATGCTACCGCAGTTACATTGGCCCCACACTGTTCTAAAGCAAAGCTAAAAAATTCCCGCACATCTTCTTGATCATCAACTAAAAGAATCTGCACACCAGCCAATAGTGAGTCTTGATTCTCTAGTTCTGTAACCGCAGACTTAGCACTCTGCACTTGGTAATCAGCACTTTTATGCAAGGGTAGCTTGACAGTAAAAGTTGCTCCTTGGTCTTCTCCGGCACTCTGTGCTACTACTGTACCACCGTGTAATTCTACAAGATGGTGGACAATTGCCAATCCCAAACCCAAGCCACCGAATACCCTGGTTGTCTTGGCATCTGCTTGACGGAAGTATTCAAAGACATAAGGTAAAAATTCTGGTGTAATGCCTTTACCTGTGTCAATCACTTGGATTTGGGCATCTCGTCCCACCTGTTCTAAACGCACTTCCACCCGTCCTTCCGACGGTGTAAACTTGACGGCATTCGAGACTAAATTCCAGATTACCTGTTGCAAGCGATCGCCATCACCCATCACCTGTACAGGTTCATCACTCAAGATTGTGTGAATTGCTATTGATTTTGCTTCGGCGGCTAAACGGACTGTTTCTAACCCAGCTTGAACTGTGTTTCTCAAATCTACTAGACAGACATTCAAATTCAGCTTACCGCGTAAGATCCGGGAAACATCCAGCAAGTCGTCAATGAGTTGAGTTTGTAACTTGGCGTTGCGCTCGATTGTTTCCAAACCTTGCTTGATGGTCTCTTCCTTATATGTGCGCGTGCGGAGTAACTTAGCCCAACCCATAATGGGATTGAGGGGGGTACGCAATTCGTGGGACAGAACCGCCAAAAATTCATCTTTAATCCGGTTAGTGGATTCGGCTACAGCTCTGGCATTTTTTTCTGCTTCATAAAGTTGAGAGCGAGCGATCGCCTGAGCGCATTGTTGACCCAATGTCAACATAAATTTTTGCTGTTCTTCGTTAAATTTTTGGGCTGTGGCAAAGCTTAATGCCATCACTCCAATTGTCTGCTGTTCGACGATGAGAGGAATACAAGCAAAAGCGCAATTACCCGTGAGGGAGGGGACGTTAGCAATTTGTGGATATTTGGCGGCAAATTCTGTGACGTTAGCTAAAAAAATCGCTTCCCCTGTTCTAGCGGTTTCCGCAATTGGTACAGTTGCAGTTAGGGGGAAAGTTTCCCAACTATCTCGTACCGATTCTGGGTAGCCAATGGCTTGAATGATTTTTAGGGTAGTACCGTCTTCAGTCAACAGCACCACAGAACCGGCAGACGCTCCCAAAGCTGCCAATCCTTGATTTACTACCACATCAGCAACTTGTTGGGGAGTGAGGGCTTCGGAGAGCGCTGCTGTGATGCTTTGTAAACGTAACATTCGACTCATTGCTAACTCGGCGGCTTGTTTCGCCTGCTGAGTTTCCTGATACAGTCTGGCATTATCAATGGCTGTAGCTGCTCGTCGGGCAATATCTTCTGCCAATGCCAAATCTGTTTGTTTGAGTTGCCTGCCTGAACTACCAGTAACAAAGGAAATGACCCCAAATATTTGCTCCCGTGAGTAAAGGGGAACCACCATCAGCGATCGCATTCCCAAGCTTTGTAATAATTGTAAATGTTGTTCATCATCCGCCATCTCTACCAAAATTGAGTTTGGCAGTTCAGGATAAAAAGCTGATGCTCCTTTGAGGAGTTTATCCCGAAACGGGTGTTTGCCCTCGGTTCTGGTTGGATATGAACGGCGAATTTCTTCTATAATCTCCAGTTTTGCAGGATTAACACAGGCGATCGCTACACGTTTAATCGACCAGTCAGCTTGGAGAATATCTACAGCACACCAATCAGCAATGGTAGGTACTGCCAAATGAACCACATTATTCAGGGCAACCTCATAATCTAAAGAAGCCGCTAAAAGAGTGCTGGCTTCCACTAAAAAGTTTTGTGCGGCTTCTGCTTGTTTGCGTTCATTAATATCTTCAATAATACCCAACGCATATTTAGGTTCTCCCTGCTCATTCCACACGGCTGATGCAGTCAGATTCACCCAAACAGTGGTGCCATTTTTGCGAAGATAACGCTTTTCTAGAGAGTAACCATTAATTTCCTTGGCTAATACTTGCTTGGCGTATGCCCAATCAGCTTCCACATCATCAGGGTGAGTAATTTCGGGAAACTTCATCTGACTTAATTCTTCAGAGCTGTAACCGGTAATGTCGCACAAAGCCGGATTATTTTGCAGAAATTGACCATCTAAGGTAACTAAGGTAATGCCAACAGCCGCTTGGTCAAACATGGCTCGGAAGCGTTCTTCACTTTCTCGCAGAGCAATTTCTACTTGCTTAGTAGCTGTCACATCTGCCAGGATAATCCCGATGCCTACTGTTTTGCCCATGCCGTCGTAGACTGGGTAATAATTACCTAACCAATAGCTATTAATTTCTGGTCTTCCTAGCGCCTCACCACTAACCTCCAAATTCAGCAGAGGTTGTCCCGTCTCCAATACTTGTTGCAATTGCTCTTCAAATTGCTCTGCCATCTTAGGTAAAACATCCTGAAATTTTCGTCCCAGATGCTCTTCTATACTCAAGCCATTGAGATCAGCTAATACTTGATTAATGCGGAGATATCGTAATTCCTTATCCAAAAAACAGACCGCTACAGGTGCGCCTGCCAACAAGGCATCTAAAAGCGCCAATGATTCAGCATAATGTTTTAAAGCTTGTTGAACATCTCGATACAGTTGAGCATTCTCCATCGCTAGGGCAGCACGATAGGCAATGTCTTTGGCTAAGCTTAAGTCGGATTGATTGTAGCTACGACCTGATTCAGCACTAACAAAGGTTATACATCCTAGCACTTGCTCATGTGCTATTAAGGGTAAAAGCATGAGTGATTTAATTCCTATCTGCCGCAGCAACTCCAGATTTTCCTCATTTTGATCTGCTGGTAAAGGAGAATCTGGTAAGTCTGCAACTAATAACTGTTCCCCAGTTTGTAATACGTTAGCAACTAAACTTCCACTCCCTAACTGTGGTGCATATTCCTGAAATAATCTTGCCAATTCTGCTTTTGCTGGGTCTACATGAGCAATAGGTAAGCGGCGAATCGAGCCATCTTGGTTGATAATATCAATACTGCACCAGTCTGCTAGTTGCGGGACGGATATTTTCGCAATCTGTGCCAAAGTTTGCTCGTAATCCAAAGAACTGGAGAGTGTGTTACTGGTTTGGGCAATGTACCGTAGGGCATCCTCAGCCTGCTTCCGTTCTGTAATATCAAGAGCCGTCACTCCCACCCCCAGCAGTTTTCCATCTGGTAAACATACTGGATAGTAGTTCACTAAGCTACAACGATGTACTCCCGATGGATAGGTTACCCCACATACTTCTTGATTTACGAGTGGCTGCTTGGTTGCCATTACTTGTTGGAGAATAGGCTCCAGTTGTGTTGCCCATTCTGGCAATACTTCCCTCAAGGTACGCCCAATGTGTTGACTTTGGGGTACACCGTTAATTGCTGCCAGAGCTTCATTAGTATAAACGTAACGTAGTTTTGTATCTAAAAAAGCTAGGGCTACAGGGGAGCTAGCCAGCCAAGCATTCAATAATGCTAGATATTCGTCTTGCTGCTCAATAGCTTTTTGGAGTTTACTCTGTAATTTAGCTTTCTCTAGTTCTGAGCGCTTGCGTTCAGTAATGTCTACTGCTGCACAGGTAATACCCTGAATTTGACCATCAATTGTCAGGGGTTCGGCTAACAAATCATAGTAAACGACTTTTCCGTGAAAAATTACGGACACTTCCTCATGGACAGAAACATCTTTCTCTAATACTTTTTGCTTAATGGCTGTTAGTTTTTCTGCCACTGAAGCGGGGAACAATTCATTGTCTGACTTACCAATGATTTCTTCAGCAGAGGCTACACCTTGATAATTATGAATCCATCGATACCGTAAATCTCGATCCTGTTGAAAAACCACGATATCAGAATTGCTCAAAGCTAATCGAAATCGCTCCTCGCTTTGCCTAAGTTTCTGTAAATTAACTGCATCTTGCTTTTTGGTATTTCTCAAGATTTCACAGATAAAACTGAAAAACCATCCTTGTACAGCAAATAACCCTATGATAACTACATTATCAGTATCAATAGAGAGAGTATATCTTGGGTGAAAAAAGAAGTAATTACTAAGTATTACAGATAAGAAAGTTCCTAACACTCCTGACCAAAAACCTCCATACCAAGCGCTGAACATGACAGCGCTAAAGAATAATAAAAAAGGAGTACTGGTCATCCCTAGCCAAGGGTCTAACAATAGCATTAGCGCACAAGCCAGTGCGACAGAAAATATGACAATTCCAAAACGTAGTAATGCAGAAATAGGAATATTAGGCATGAAAATGACTTGCGACAACTAATACTTGTTGCAGAGCTTATACTTAACCTAAGCTAGTTTGCAAGTTTTAGGTACTCGTCTCCAGATAGATTATCATATCAGATAAAAAAACTTCTTTTGGTTAGATGCTAATTTTTTCTTAATGTAGTATTACAAGAAAGTTCTTCATATTTGAGCAATCTCAAAAGTTGCTCCCTTTATTGTTATCAAATGTGAGGTTTTGTTTCAACGAAGATAAATACTCGACGGAAATCTATTTCATATAAAAATCCTCAAGTAATTGGGTAATCTAAATTATTGCTGAGAAAGGGATAAAAAATATGCTGCAAATTCCCTTGAATTTCTCAGCCAAGCTTTAGGACTGCATCACTTAAGACCAAGTGAGTGCCGTAATACTAAGAGCAGTTCTCTAAAGTAACTGTTAATACTTATGCAGCAAGCATCTCATCCCACAGTCATTCTGGGTGCTGGCTTTGCTGGACTGTTTACGGCTCTGCACTTAAGCCAGCAAAATTACTCCTATCCGATTATTTTAATAGAACAGCGCGATCGCTTTAGTTTCAAACCGTTATTGTATGAATTACTAAGCGGTGAGCTGCATAGTGAACAGGTGTATCCTCCTTATCAAGAGCTGTTAGCTGGTAGCAAAGTTAAGTTTGTCCAGGACACGGTGCAATCAATTGATATACATCACCAGAGAGTTGATACAGTCTCTGGTCAAGCTTTCCACTACAGCAACTTGGTCTTAGCACTCGGTAGCAAAACCACTTATTTTGCTACTCCCGGTGCGGCAGAATATGCCATGCCCTTTACCTCTGGGGAACAGGCGATCGCACTCCGCCAACACTTGCGTCATAAATTATATCAAGCCATTCAAACACCAGACTTAGAACGTCGTCGCTTACTATTAACTGTGGCTATCATTGGTGCTGGGCCGGCTGGTATTGAATTGGCCTGTACCTTAGCCGATTTACTTCCCATTTGGTACGACGAGTTGGGCGGCGATGGTAGTGAAATTCATGTTGTCCTTGTCAACCGCAGTCGGGAAATTCTCAAAGGCGATGTGAATAGCCATTTGCGCTGCACAGTCGAACACGCCATGAAAAATCGCCTCATTCCCGTGGACTTTTTATTTGATGCGGCTGTCACAAAGATTACACCTGAAGGTGTAGAGTATCGACGACAGGAGCAAATACAGATGTTACAAGCAGGAACCATCGCTTGGACTGCTGGCACTGCACCCAATCCTTTGCTGATGGAATTACCCGTTTCTCAAAATCGAGGGCGGTTAGTGGTAAAACCCACATTGCAACTGTCTAATTTTCCCGAAATCTTCGCGGCGGGTGACTGTGCTACAGATAGCGATCATCCCCAACCACCCACAGCCCAAGTAGCCTATCAACAAGGAATTGCGATCGCTCAAAATCTCCAACGAATCAGCCAAAACAAACCTACCATTCCCGTACAAGTCCAACTGCGCGGCACTTTGATGAAATTAGGACTCAATGAAGGTGTTGCTAACTTATTCAACAAAGTACAAATCAAAGGACAAGCAGGCCATTTGATTCGGGAAGGAACATACTTACAGCTACTACCCAACTCTGCTCATAACCTGAAAGTTACAACCGAGTGGCTAACAGATGAATTATTTCAGCGTCACCGTGCTGCTACACCCATGCAGCTGGGACAAACACCTTGGTTATCTGGAGTCGCCACCACCGCAGCAGCACTAATTTTTGCCACCCCCCTAGTTTGGCGAGCAGCCCAACCTACCCAATTTCAGCAAAACCTCAGTTGGACAGGCGTTCCCACCTTACTCAATCACCTCACACCCCGCCGCTAAATTTATGATGAAATACCTACTCAGCCTCCACGCAGCCGTTACCGTCAATCGCATCACCATCGGTTTTTTCTTCTTCCTCTCCGGTATTGCCAACTACTTAAATTTCAGCGTTCCTAACGGTTTCTACCAAACAGTTATCACTCAAAAACTACAAATGATTGGCCCTGGAATTCCCCCCGGATGGGAAGGTATAGGGCCGCTACCTTGGTTAATAGCAGTTCCTTATGCTTGGTCGTTACCTTTAGCAGAAATCGTCCTGGGTATCTTATTTGCCCTCAATTATTGGGTGCGGTGGACAGGTTTACTACTGATTCTCATGACATTTAGCATCATTCTCGCATTTGGTATTGTTCCCGCAGGTAGTCTATTTCCCAATGGTGCGGAAAGCTTTAACAAAAACATTCTCTTCATGACCTTAATTTGGATTTGCATTGCCTACGATGCTTATGAACAAAAAATGAGCCGTCGTCGTAGTCAAGCAATGGCTGATTATGCTGGTATGGCTGCTGAGGAAGATATTTGATATAGTCCCGGCTTGAAGACGTGGGGATTACAGCAAATCTGAAGTAGGGTGTGTTACGGCTATGAAAGGATTTGGGACAAAGAGACAATTAAATTTAGCCGTAACGCACCGCCGAGTGGATGGTGCGTTAGGCGCTAGGATATTTTTTCCGTGACCAATCATATTGGAAATCAGCGCCTAACACACCCTACAATAGTTTTATTTTTACTATGTAGACGCGATTTATGTTTGTATTATGCAGACGCGATAAATCGCGTCTCTACAAAGATTTTTCGCTCAGATGCTGAATTAATTTAGCTACTAAACCTGTCCATCCTGTTTGATGACTTGCACCAATTCCTGCTCCATTATCACCATGAAAATATTCATAGAATAAAATCAAATCTCGCCAATGTGGGTCATTTTGAAACTTCTGTGTTGCACCGTAAACAGGACGTTTACCAGAAGCATCCTTTAAAAAAATTCTAGTTAATCTTTGGGATAATTCTGATGCTACTTCCCAAAGATTCATCATCTTACCAGAACCTGTGGGACATTGCACCTGAAAATCATCTCCTAGATAATAATATAACTTTTGCAGAGATTCAATTAAGAGAAAATTCACTGGAAACCAAATAGGCCCCCGCCAGTTAGAATTACCGCCAAATAAACCACTACTAGATTCAGCCGGTTCATAATCTACACGAAATTGAGAACCGTTGACATCAAATTTATAGGGATGTTCTGCATGAAATCTCGAAAGAGCGCGAATACCATAGGGGCTAAGAAATTCACTTTCATCGAGCATTTTTTGGAGGATATGTCTTAGTTTATCCCGTGAAACTATTGCCAATAATCTCCTAGCACCTGTGCCTATTGTTTCCATACAAGCGACATTTTGTCGCAAATCTGGACGATTTTTGATAAACCACTCCAGCCGCTTTTTAAAGCCAGGAAGCATTTTTAATGTGTCTGGTTCAATAGTCTCAATAGCAAATAGGGGAATTAATCCCACCATTGAGCGCACTTTTAAGGTAATCTGCCGTTCAGGTAGATGCAGCACATCGTAGTAAAAACCATCTGCTTCATTCCATAAACTAGCTTCCATTTCACCAATTTTATTCATAGCATCAGCTATGTAGAGGAAATGTTCAAAAAATTTAGTTGCGATGTCTTCATAAACAGGATTAGTCTTGGCTAATTCTAAAGCAATGGCTAACATATTTAAACAATACATTCCCATCCAACTTGTACCATCAGATTGATCAATATGTCCGCCCGTAGGTAAAGTTGCACTGCGGTCAAATACACCAATGTTATCTAATCCTAAAAAACCTCCTTGGAAGACATTATTACCTTCAGCATCCTTACGATTTACCCACCAAGTAAAATTGAGCATCAGCTTTTGAAATACTCTTTCTAAAAACTGCCTATCTGCTCGTCCATAAATTTTCTGTTCAATTTTATATATGCGCCAAGTTGCCCAAGCATGAACAGGAGGATTAACATCACCAAAAGCCCATTCATAAGCCGGAATTTGCCCATTGGGGTGCATATACCATTCCCGTGTTAAAACATCTAATTGGTATTTAGCAAAATCCGGGTCAATCATTGCCAAAGGGATGGTATGAAATGCTAAATCCCAAGCAGCAAACCAAGGATATTCCCACTTATCTGGCATAGAGAGAATATCTTCATTGTAGAGATGAAACCATTCTTTATTTCTACCATTGCGGCGTTCTGGTGGTGGCTTTGGTGTGTGGGTGTCTCCTTTTAGCCAATCTTCGACGATGTAATGATAAAATTGCTTACTCCACAGCATTCCTGCAAATGCTTGTCGCTGCACATTGCGCATATCTTCACTTAATTGAAATGGAGTAATGCGCTGATAAAATTCATCCGCTTCCCTTTGGCGTTGACTGAAAATTATACTAAATTCCTCGCCAAATGGTTCCATCAACTCAGGTGTATCAGATAGTCTTAATTTGATGATCTGTGTTTCACCTGCACCCACTGTTAACACATAGTTGGCAGAGGCTTTTGTTCCCACCTGTTCAGGATTTACTGCTGATTTTTTGCCGTTAACAATATAGTCATTAATCCCATCTTTAACATAAGCAGATGTGTTAGGATAACCAAATAATTTCTGTATATTTGTTTCGTTTTCTGTAAAAATAATCTCATTTGGTTGTTGACAGTATAACCATCTTTCACCTAAAGTTTGATGGTGGGCTGCTATGGTCTGAAAATCATCACTTAATTTTACTACTTGCAAAATAGGTTTATTTGTATCTCCATTCCAAGACCAGGTATTATGAAACCAAATCGTAGGTAATAAATGCAGTGTTTTGGTTTGTGTTCCTCGATTAATTACCGTAATTTGGACGAGAATATCCTCGGCAGTATTCTTGGCATATTCAACAAATACATCAAAATATTTATCACTATCAAATACACAAGTATCTAGTAATTCAAATTCTGTATCTCTACGATTGCGGCGCTGATTTTCTGTTACTAATTGGGAGTAGGGGAAGGCTGTTTGGGGATATTTATACAAAGCCTTCATGTAAGCATGGGTGGGGGTGTTGTCTAAATAAAAGTAATATTCTTTAACATCTTCCCCGTGATTACCTTCATTTCCCGTTAAACCAAAAATTCTTTCTTTGAGAATAGAATCTTCACCATTCCAAAGAGCGATCGCAAAACAAAGCCGTTGATGATTATCACAGATACCCAACAACCCGTCTTCACCCCAACGGTAAGCACGAGAACGAGCTTGATCATGGGTGAAATAGTCCCACGCATTCCCATGAGAACTATAATCTTCCCGTACTGTTCCCCACTGGCGATCGCTCAAATATGGCCCCCATCTACGCCAATGAGCTACGTGATCCCTGGCTGCTTGTAATCTGAGTTCTTCTTGGGTGAGATTTGCTGTCATCGGGTTATGCACATTGATCGAGTCGAAAATAGGAAAATCTAGTGATTTATTCTGTACTGTAGAGACGTTGCATGCAACGTCTCTACATCATTTATCTGGCGCAACTTCATAGAGAATTGGGATGAGAATATGAATTTATTTCACGCAGAGGCGCGGAGGCGCGGAGAGAAAGAGAGGGAATTTTTGGTTTTTATTTTGAATTTTGTTCGCCCTTGGCGTTCCCGTAGGGTATTTTGAATTTTGAATTGATTCATATCTGGATTCAGCAAGGCCTAAAATTTGGCGCTCTACTAGCATGAAGCTTTACTCTGAATTGACCATGATATTTTGATGAAAATCCTCTAAGAATATCAGCCGTAATTATGGAAAAGTTCCTGAAAACTGGACTGTTTAAACAATAGCTGCTTCTGCGATCGCTCCCTGCATTCTCCCTAACGCATCAATCAAACTTTGTAATTGTTGGTCGGCTTTGAGGACTGCTAAACCCCTAACGGTGACTTTACCTGGAGAATAAACAAACCGGGTTTTGAGATGTTCTGGTAAGTTCGCCGCAAGTAAATTCCATGCAGGTTCTTCCATTGGGGTTTCTAGAACAACGTGCTGTTTACTTTCTGGTTTGATGCGGCTAAAACCTAACTTTTTCGCTAGTTGTTTGAGTTCCATTACCCGCAAGAGTTGATTGGCGCTGACTGGTAAAGTACCATAGCGATCGCTCCATTCGGCTGCAATCTGGGTTAATTCGTCTTTGGACTTAGCCGCCGCTACCGCACGATATGCGCTCATTTTCTGGTCAATGTCGGTAATGTAATCGGCGGGGATAAAGGCGGTGAGGTTGAGGTCAATTTGGGTATCGTCAACTTTGGGAATTTCTTGACCGCGAATTTCTCGGATTGATTCTTCCAACATTTCCATGTATAAATCAAAACCGATCGCTTCCATTTGACCTGATTGTTCTGCACCCAGTAAGTTACCCACACCCCGGATTTCCATGTCGCGCATGGCTAGTTGATAGCCGGAACCAAGTTGAGTAAATTCTTGAATGGCTCTTAACCGTTGCCGGGCGGCATCAGATAGTTCTCGTTGCTTGGGGTAAAATAGCCAGGCGTGGGCTTGAATTCCTGCTCGTCCTACCCTTCCCCGTAACTGGTAAAGTTGGGATAAGCCAAAGCGGTGAGCGTCTTCAATTAAGATGGTGTTGACGCGGGGAATATCTAACCCAGATTCAATAATTGTGGTACATACCAAAATATCTGCGTCACCATTGCTAAAGGTGAGCATGGTTGATTCTAACTCGCTCTCATCCATTTGCCCGTGAGCGATCGCAAATCTGGCTCCGGGAACCATCTCTCGCAGATTGGCGGTAATCTCTTCAATCCCATCAACCCGTGGAACTACGTAAAATACCTGTCCACCACGGTCAAGTTCTTGACGAATGGCACTGCGGACACTCTCTGGGTTTCTGGGGGAAAGATGGGTTTTAATTGGTCGTCTGGTAGGGGGTGGTGTGGTAATCAGACTCATTTCCCGAATCCCAGATAAGGACATATACAAGGTGCGGGGAATGGGGGTGGCGGAGAGGGTCAATACGTCAACTTGGGTTTTTAAGGACTTAATTTTCTCCTTCTGGTTCACCCCAAACCGTTGTTCCTCATCTATTACCAACAGTCCTAAATCTTTGAAACTGACACTTTTACCTAAAAGTTGGTGTGTCCCAACTACAATATCTAACTCACCAGTCGCCAGTCGCTTTTGAATGTTCCGCCGTTCTTCGGCTGTGCGGAAACGATTTAATAAGCCGACGTTCACAGGGTATGGGGCAAAGCGTTCTTTGATGGTGTGGTAATGTTGCTGGGTGAGGATGGTAGTTGGTGCAAGTAAGGCGACTTGTTTACCAGAGGTCACAGCTTTGAAGATAGCGCGAATCGCCACTTCCGTTTTCCCAAAACCCACATCACCACAAACTAAGCGATCCATTGGGCGATCGCTTTCCATATCCCGTTTCACATCTTGGACGGCTTTTAGCTGGTCGGTTGTGGCTTGGTAGGGGAAAGAATCTTCCATTTCCTCTTGCCAAGGCATATCTTGGGGATAGGCAAAACCTTGTTGTTGCGATCGCGCTGCATATAATTTCAGCAAGTCCACCGCTAATTTTTTAATCGCTTTGCGGACACGGTTTTTGGTATTGTCCCAAGCTTTCCCCGTCATCTTATGCAGTTCTGGCGGTCTATCTCCCGTAGCGCGGAACCGAGATAACGCACCCACTTGATCAGCCGCAACTCTTAAAAGACCGTCAGCATACTGAACAACGATATAATCACGGGTTTCATCGTTAATTGTCAGACTTTCCAGCTTGACAAACTTACCAATTCCATGACTTCTGTGAACTACATAATCCCCTGGACGCAGCTTATTGGGGTCAACTTGCTTAGAAGCCGCCTGACGACGCTTACGGATAAAACTCGGTGTGGCGAGGGAGTGTTGACCATAAAATTCCCGGTCGGTGATGACTACTAGGCGATAGGTGGGGAGAATAAAACCTTCCAGTTCCGCCAGTCCAGAATATTTCAAAGCTATGGGGGTATGATTGATTTGCAGCTTGTCAATCGCTTGATAATCACGGGGATTGGGGATAAACTGCGCCGGACAGTCGTGTTCTTGTAGTAGAGAAACAGAACGGGAAGGTTGAGCCGAGATTAACCAAATCGAGAAATTGCGATCGCGTTCTTGTCTTAAGGTATCTGCCAGTTTAGCAAATTGGTGGGGTGTCACCGGCACAGACCGACTAGCTAAATTCACCCCGCTATTTTCTTCCGATAATTCTGATAAATATAAGGTTTTAAATCGAGTCGCATCACCCAAACATTCCTCAAAAGACCGATGAATTTTGGGTAATTCATTCACAACTGACAACTGACCACTAACAACTGACAATTGCTCATCAGCATTTTCCACCCAGCGATCGCTATGAGCATGACACTGTTCTGGCTCATCAATCGCAATTAAAGTATTTTCCGATAAATAATCCAAAACAGATGCAGGTCGCTCAAAAGCCAAACCCAAAAAGCGCCGGCTACCTTCTATGAGTGCAGAATTAATTTCTGAATCAGCATTTAGGACTTGATACTCAGCACTATCTTCCAGATCTGTAGTGATAATAGGAGTAAAGCTTGTAGGCGTAAGCACAATCTCTGTTATCTTGTCAAGTGCCGAACGCTGAGTATTGGGATCAAATTCCCGAATTTGCTCGATTTCATCACCAAACCATTCCAACCGTACCGGCAACTCCGAAGAAACTGGAAAGACATCGACAATATCCCCCCGCCGACTCCATTGACCCTCTGTTTCCACCAAAGGAACACGCTCATAGCCCAAAATGGTAATCTTCTCACTGAAGGTCTCTAAATCAAATTCCAGCCCCCGCTTCAGAGTCAGGCAAAAAGGAATAAAAGCATCTGGTGGTGGTAAATGGGGTTGTAACGCCCCAACAGTAGCCACAACGGCTATTTTATGCTGTTGACCATTGACTATTGACTGTTGACTCTTCACCAAATCAGCCAACACCTGCATCTGACCCCAAGTCATTTCCGTTTCTGGGTCAAATGGTTCATAGGGAGAGGCTTCCGAAGTGGGGTAAAAATGTACTGTTTGCCATCCCATCGCCTCCAACTGTGCGTAAGCGCGTCCAGCTTCTTCTAAAGTGGCACAAACCACAAACAAATTATTGCCAGAATTTTGTGCCAAAGCCGAAGCCACCAAGCCCTTGGGTAGACGGGGAATGCCATTTAATCGCAAATCTTGCTGGCGATTGAGCTTAGAAAGTAACTCAGTGGTGAGTGGCGATCGCGCCAAGGCACGCACAATAGAAGAAAAAGCCATAAGTTAGGAAGTCGTTGCAGAACAGAAAATAGAGAGGTAGCCTATGTCAACTATTTTAAAAGTGTTAAACACTCCTCTTAATATTTCTGTGGAAGAATAATACTCATGTTTTTTACCAAGCAGTAAGTCATAACTCTCAGACTAACCCCTATACCCCTACACCCCCATACCCCTACACTGCTTCATCGAAAATACCTCCTCTATCTCCTTGAAAAAAAACCTACTACTTTATGTATAGTTAAAGAGTTTATGAGAAAACCTTTAATACTAGATACTAAGGATTGAGCTAAGTTCGCTCTATATAGCGGCAATTCATCATCATGTCTTCCATAACTGTTGAAATTTTAATTATTTTGGTACTAATTATTGCTAACGGCATTTTTTCCATGTCCGAGATGGCGATCGTCTCGGCACGGAAGGTAAGGCTACAGCAACTTGCGAATCAAGGAGATCCCAAGGCAAGAGCTGCACTGAAATTGGCAGAATCACCGAATAATTTCCTCTCTACCGTACAAATAGGTATTTCTCTCATTGGTATCCTGACAGGTGCTTTTGGAGGAGCGACAATTGCCAGCAGACTAGCAGTTTACGTCAGGCTCGTACCATTTTTATCACCTTATAGTGAGCCAGTTTCCTTCGGTATCGTAGTTTTGATTATTACTTACTTATCGCTGATTATTGGTGAACTAGTGCCAAAGCGTCTGGCCTTAAACAGTCCTGAACGTATTGCTGCCGTTGTCGCCATTCCTATGCGTGCTTTGGCAACTTTGGCTTCTCCGGCGGTGCATTTATTGAGTGCATCTACGGACATGGTACTGCGAACTATGGGAATTACACCTTCTCTAGAACCACAAGTCACGGAAGAAGAAATTAAAATCCTGATTGAACAAGGTACGGAAGCGGGAACCTTTGAGGAAGCAGAACAAGACATGGTAGAGCGAGTTTTTCGTCTAGGCGATCGCCCTGTCAGTTCCTTTATGACACCCCGTCCTGATATCGTCTGGTTAGATTTGGAAGACACAACCGAAGAAAATCGCCAAAAAATGAGCGAAAACGGTTACTCCCGTTATCCCGTATGTCAGGGAGGACTGGATAACGTCTTAGGAATCATTCCCGTCACCGACTTACTCGCCAGAAGTCTTAGAGGCGATTCCCTAGATTTAACAGTGGGATTGCGCCAGCCTGTGTTTGTACCCGAAAGCACCCGTGGCTTAAAAGTTTTAGAGTTATTTAAGCAAACCATCACCCACATGGCGCTAGTCGTCGATGAATACGGCGTAATTCAAGGATTAGTGACTCTTAACGACATCATGAGCGAAATTGTTGGCGATGTACCTTCTGCTGATGGGGAAGAAGAACCCCAAGCTGTGCAACGAGAGGATGGTTCCTGGCTACTGGATGGAATGTTAGCCGTGGAAGACTTTTTTGAGCTGTTTGATCTGGAGGAGTGGGACTTTGAAGAACGGGGTAGCTATCAAACCCTTGGTGGTTTCGTCATTACCCATCTTGGCCGCATTCCCGCCGCCGCCGATCATTTTGAGTGGCAAGGTATGCGAATTGAGGTCATGGACATGGATGGCAACCGCGTTGACAAAGTTCTAGTCGTGCCGACGACAAATAAGGTAGCAGATACGCAAAAGGCTGATTAGGAGGCAAGGAGCAGAGAATAAAATTTACCACTCCCCACTCCCCAGGAGTGTTTGAATTTTGAATTGACTAGGACTTACCCATGAAAACGAAAGATCAAGGGTTTGGAGAAGGGTATAGGGGTATAGGGGTAAATGTTGAAAACCCTTACACCCTTACACTAGGTCTCAACAAAATCTGGGTGCGTAAGTCCTATTGACTTCTCTCCATTCCTAAGTTCTTTATCTATCCAAGATGTCGGATGGAGTTTTGCCGTAACCTGATAATGAGGGTAATTGCAATCATTCAAGAACAGATAGATAAAGGCAGGTTGCATTCATGGCATATTCCTGGTTTAAAGCATTTCATATTATTGGGATTGTGGTTTGGTTTGCTGGGTTGTTCTACTTGGTAAGGTTATTCATCTATCATGTGGAGGCTAACCAGGAACCAGAACCAGCACGGACGATACTGAAAAATCAGTATCAAATTATGGAGAAGCGCCTCTACAACATTATCACTACACCAGGAATGTTGGTGACAGTAGCAATGGCGATCGGTTTAGTGAGTACGGAACCAGAAGTCTTAAAACAGGGTTGGTTACACTTTAAGCTGCTGTGTGTTGCTTTATTGCTTGGTTATCATCATTACTGCGGTCGGTTAATGAAGAAGTTAGCCGCCGATGAATGTCGCTGGAGTAGTCAGCAGTTACGGGCGCTGAATGAAGCACCAACAGTGATGTTAGTGGTTATCGTGATGCTGGCTGTGTTTAAGAATAATCTGCCTACGGATCTCACTGCTTGGCTAATTTTTGCCTTGATTATCTTTATGGCAGTCACAATTCAGCTTTACGCTAAAAAGCGCCGATTGGATAAAGAAAAACTCACAGCCCAAATCGGACAAATTCCTCAAGAACAGAGTTAGCCTTGCCATACCAGTAGTGGCGTGACAAGCCTAAAATGTAGAAAAAAATGTAGGTTGGGTGGAGGCTTTGCGTAACCCAACACCCTGATATGTGTTGGGTTGCGCTGCACTCCACCCAACCTACGTCTAATGTCCTATTTTATTAATTTGATTCCAGCAGGGTGCGCTACTTGCGAAAAAATCTAGCTGTACCAAGAAAATATTCATACTGACGCACCCTACCAACCGTCAATTTGGCATAATTTATTCACCAGTAATTGATAATTCCTCCACCCAAATTTTCGGAGCCACACCACCAGGTGTTAAAGCCACTTCTGGTTCTACGTAAATAATTGATTTCAAAAGTTCTAAGAAATCACCAGCAACAGTTGCTGATTCAATACTTGTTTTGACACCTTTGTTAATTAACCAACCATCAAAGGGCAGAGAAAAAGATCCTTGCAAAGATTTCACACCAGCGTGCAGAGCGTGTAAATCATCGATCAAAATCACATTTTCTGCTGTTTCTAAGCTAAATTTCTCCTCAGAATTCCCAGAAGCAAACACATGATAAAAGTTAGGACTAACACTAACTTTTGCACCTATACTAGCATTACCTGTAGGTTGAGTATTCAACCTTTTTGCCGTCCCAGCACTATGAAGAAATCCTGTTAAAATCCCATTTTCTATTAGTCTAATCTTACGAGTAGGTGTACCTTCGCCATCAAAACTTTCTGCACCTATATTCGCAGGGTGCAAAGCATCATCATAAACCGATAATAAAGGCGAAGCAATTTGTTTACCTAAATCATCGGGAGTAGATAAGCTTTGTTTATCAAGAATATTTTGGGCATTAAATAAATTAGAAAAAGCCCCCAGCAAACTTAAAAAGGCTTCCGGTGAAAAAATCACCCGATACTTACCAGTTTTAATTTTATCGTAGTTGAGATGACTAATAGTTTTTTCAGCAGTTTCTTGGATACATCCATTGATATCCAAATTTTCTAAGCTACGGTTGATTCTGTAAGCACCGGCACTGCGTGGTTTTTTCCCTTCCTCTTCAGTTTTGCTGTACAGATAAACTGATGACAACGAAACAGACTCAGTTCTTAAAGCACCTTGGCTATTGAGATAAAATCGATCAATATCTCTTTGTGCCAAGCCGTTATAAGGTACACCTTTAATAGCCGGATGGGCAGCCAGCAGTTCTTTTTCAGCCACTAGCAATTTTTCTATTAGTTCCGAAACAGGAGCTTGAGGCGCTTTCTCATTTAACGTATTGGCAAGAGGAACAGTAGCCTCTGGACTAAAATCAGGAACATTTTCTTTGACACCAAAAAAACTAGCTTCATAAGCCGTTTTTAAAGCTAATTCCAATCCTTTGGGATCTACATCTGTGGTGCTAGTAATGCCTATAGTATTGTCTTCATTCCAGACACGTACGGTGACACCAGAACGATTTGAAGCCTTGACTTGTTTTGGCTCACCTTGGTCAACTTGTACACTAGTTTCATCTACACTTGAACCATAAATATCGAATTTTTGTATGCCCAGCTTTTGAGCATTATCTTGGGCATAAGTAGCGATTTCATTAATGTTCGGCATAGCCAATCTTTGATTTGAGATTTTGGATTTTGACAAGTAAATTAAATTTCGGATTTTTGGATATTATGAATTACGTTTTTCGCCTAAGAAATATATGTAGTAGCACATCAGCCTAAAAACATTGGAATTAAACAATCTAGCTAGTACCAAATAAAACTATTATTATGATTACTCAACCCAATACATTAAGCTTGCTACGCTAGTAGGGTGGGTAATGCCCACCAAAATTATTTTATAGCGGGCATTGACCTACAGATACTGGCTTTAAACTCCTACTCATTCACAACCCAAAACCCAAAATTTAAATCTAAAATTATTAACGTCCACCAACTGTGATGGAATCAACTTTGATGTGTGGTTGTCCTACAGTGGTGTAAATACTGCCACTGACGGAGCCACAGAACCCAGGCGCAAGTTCCAAATCTTGGGAACACATGGAAATTTTATTCATAATTTCCTTTGCTTCGCCGATGAGAGTTGCGCCTTTTAATGGCTTTGTGATTTTACCGTTTTCAATTAAATAGGCTTCATCAACACTAAAGTTAAATTGACCAGTAGCGCCAACACTACCGCCACCCATTTTTTTGCAGTAAATACCTTTATCTACAGAAGCGAATAATTCTTCAACTGTGTAGTCACCAGTGGCGATGTAAGTATTACGCATCCGGCTAGCCGCAGCAAAAGTATAATTTTGACGGCGGCCACTACCAGTTCTCGGATGTCCGGTGCGGGAAGAGCCTGTTCTATCTGCCAAGAAGTTTTTCAAAACACCTTTTTCAATTAGTAGGGTTCTTTGGGCTGGCATACCTTCGTCATCCATATCAATTGTCCCGAAAGCATTATCTGCTCTTCCCTCATCCCAAGCTGTGAGGCTCTCATGGGCAATTTTCTCACCTTTCTTATCAGCAAAAGGTGTGGTGTTACGTTCAATTTGCGTTGTTTCCAACAGGTGTCCACAAGCTTCATGGAAAATTACACCACCAAAGTGATTCGCCATGATGATAGGGTAAGTACCTGATTCCACATAATCTGCATAGAGCATTTTTCCCGCAGATTCCGAAATTTGCTCGGCAGCTTGTTGATAATCCCAAGTCCTCAAGAAGTTAGCATCGCTGGTATTACCTGCACGCTCACCAATGGAAGCACGGTTCGCACCATCAGCACATAGCAGGTTAAATCCTACCGATTGAGTTAGGCGAATATCACGGGCAAATGTGCCATCACTGGCTGCAACTAATACTTCTTGCCAATCCCGAAAGTAGCTAGCACGGCGTGATTGTATATGGTTGGCTTTTTGCTTCAGGTAGGCTGTACCATCAAGTAGGATTTCTCCCATTTCACGGATAGAACTGCACAGAGGTAGCCAAGCGTCTTTGCCGCGTTTGGTGGCATAGTCTCTGAGTAATTCCAGGTTAATTTCTGGGATAAAAGCGTTAGGGGCTGGTAATTGTAAGCCTAGAATAGATAGACCTTTTTCTAAGGCTGCTTTCAAGCCAGAGAAAGATAAATCGTTGGTGCTGACATAGCAATCTGCTTTGCCACGAAATACTCTGACTCCTGCACCTGTAGCTAGACTGGGCGAAATACTGGTAATTGTATCGTCTTCTGCCAAACTACTGATATAGTTGCGACGCTCTAGGAAAAGTTCAATAAAATCCGCACCGGCTGCTCTTCCTAGACCCAGGAGGGTGGCCAAGGGGGCTTCCCAGGTTTCATCGAATCGCTCTGGTGTAGAAGAATATTGCAGGTTAGGGAGTTGGTTTGAGAGAAGTAGGGTACTTGTAAGCATGAATAGCCTCGTCTGCTGGCGTTATCAGAGATTTGACTGAAAAATCCTGGTGTCAACAGTCTAACAAATCGGTGAAAGCCGCAGGTGGCATATAGGCGGTGGAGGTTTCCCTACTTTGCAATCGAGGGCTATTAGAATTGGTATATTTTGATAGTTAAAGAAACTAATCTTAGAGCTTATTTATAAAACAAAAATAAACTTTCTGTAAGGGAGCCAGTGCGTTGCAGAGGTTCCCTCCGTTGTAGCAACTGGCGTTGTGTTAGGCGCATATTTCGATATGATTTTTCACGAAAAAAATAATTAAAAATAATTTAAGTACCTTCTTCTCCAGGCTTCACTTTGCTTCTTTTGCCCTTCCCGGAACTTTTCCCCCTGGGAGACTCACGTTAAATTACTAGCCAATATATTAGGGTGGTTATCCTACCCACCCCAAAAGAACTTTATTTTTGGCTAACGTCCAAGTTAATTGAGCAACAGCTCATACCAATTCTCTTTTCCTAATTACGAATTAGTTATAAGCTTCCATCGGCAGACAAGAACAAACGAAATTTCTATCCCCAAAAGCCGCATCAATTCTTCCCACACTCGGCCAGAATTTATGCTCCCTTGTCCAAGACACGGGATAAGCCGCCTGTTCACGGGAATAAGGATGAAGCCATTCCCCAACAATCAAACTTTCAATCGTATGGGGTGCATTCTTCAAGAGATTATTGTGGATATCCATCTTACCTGCTTCAATGGCAGCAATTTCTTGGCGGATGGCAATCAAGGCATCACAGAAACGGTCTAATTCTGCTTGCGATTCGCTTTCTGTGGGTTCTACCATGATTGTGCCTGTCACGGGCCAGGAGACAGTAGGGGCATGGAAACCGTAGTCTATAAGACGCTTGGCTATATCATCAATTTCGATGTTGGCGGATTTCTTGAGGGCGCGCAAATCTAAAATACACTCATGGGCAACGAGGCCATTTTGCCCTTTGTACAACACAGGGTAGTAAGTTTCCAATCTCTTAGCGATGTAATTAGCGTTGAGAATTGCCACCTTAGTTGCTTGGGTCAATCCATCCGCCCCCATCATGGCAATATACATCCATGAAATCACCAAAATACTAGCACTTCCCCAAGGCGCAGCAGCTACAGCGCCAATATTTTGCGGGTTTTTCCCGCTCCCCAATACCGGATGTCCAGGTAAAAACGGTACAAGATGGGATGCAACGCCAATCGGCCCCATACCAGGGCCACCACCACCGTGAGGAATACAAAAGGTTTTGTGCAGGTTCAAGTGACAAACATCCGCGCCAATATCCCCTGGACGACAAATACCCACTTGGGCATTCATATTTGCCCCATCCATGTATACCTGACCGCCATGACTATGAATCACAGCACAAATTTCTTGAATTTCTGCTTCAAACACACCATGAGTTGAGGGATAAGTCACCATCAACGCCGCCAGTTCATGGCTGTGTTTTTCTGCCTTAGCTTTGAGGTCATCAATATCAATATTACCTCCGGCATCACAGGCAACAGCTACAACCTTCATCCCACACATCACCGCACTTGCTGGGTTTGTCCCGTGTGCGGAAGTCGGAATTAAACACACGTTGCGGTGTGTTTCTCCCCGACTTTCGTGATACTGACGAATTACCAAAAGTCCTGTATATTCCCCTTGAGAACCAGCATTAGGTTGGAGAGAAACCCCCGTAAATCCGGTAATTTCTGCTAACCACGCCTCAAGTTGTTGGAAGAGAATTTGATAACCCCGCGTTTGGGTTAAGGGTGCAAAGGGATGTATTCTGCCAAATTCTTCCCAAGTTACGGGAATCATCTCAGATGTAGCGTTTAACTTCATCGTGCAGGAACCCAAGGGAATCATCGATGTAGTTAGAGACAAATCTTTAGTTTCCAGCCTATGCAGATAACGCAACAACTCAGTTTCTGAGTGATAAAGGTTGAAGACGGGGTGCGTAAGATAGCTGCTGCTGCGGCGAGGGAGGTTGAGAGAAGATATTAGTTCTTCTGGGGTAAAGGGTAAGTCATCTTCACCAGCAAAGATTTGCCAGAGGTCGATGAGGTCTTCTGGTGTAGTAGTTTCATCTAAAGAAATACCTACAGCAGTCTCATCAAAAATCCGTAGGTTAATATTGCGGGCTTGGCAACCTGCAAGAATAGTTTCTAGATTGTTTGTTCCCAACTCTACCCGCAGGGTATCAAAGAAATATTCAGAACTAATTTTGTAACCCAGACGTTTTAGGCCTTCTGCCAAAGTTACGGTTAGCTGGTGAATATTCTCCGCGATTTGCTTTAGTCCTTCTGGGCCGTGATATACAGCGTACATACTCGCCATCACTGCCAGTAATACCTGTGCTGTACAAATATTACTCGTAGCTTTTTCGCGGCGGATATGTTGTTCGCGGGTTTGCAACGCCAGACGCAGGGCAGTTTTACCGTTGACATCTTTAGATACCCCCACAATTCGCCCTGGAACTTGCCGCTTGTACTCTTCTTTAGTGGCAAAATACGCCGCATGAGGCCCACCGAACCCCAAAGGAATACCGAAGCGCTGGGTGCTACCTACGGCAATATCAGCCCCAAATTCACCAGGAGGGGTAAGTAAAGTTAAGCTTAATGGATCTGCGGCTACTGTGACCAACGCACCTTGAGCATGAGATGTTTCAATAAAAGCTCGGTAGTCGTAGATTGTGCCATCACTGGCAGGATATTGTAAGACTGCACCAAAAATTGGTTTTTGGAAATCGAATGTCTGATGATCCCCGATAATAATCTCAATCCCCAAGGGTTTAGCCCGTGTTTGCAAAACATCAATGGTTTGGGGATGACAATCATGAGAGACAAAATAAGCATTGGCCTTATTTTTGCTCAGACCATAACTCATACTCATGGCTTCGGCGGCGGCTGTTGCTTCATCCAGTAGGGAAGCATTGGCAATTTCCAACCCTGTTAAATCGATAATCATGGTCTGGAAATTCAGCAGTGCTTCCAGCCGCCCTTGGGCAATCTCTGGTTGATAGGGAGTATAGGCAGTATACCAACCAGGGTTTTCTAAGATATTACGCCCAATGACTGAAGGAGTAATCGTATCGTAATATCCCATACCAATGTATGAGCGAAACACCTGATTTTTAGAGGCAATTTGTTTTAACTTTGCCAGGGCTGCATACTCAGTTTGTGCTGCTGGCAACTGTAGTTTTTTATCCAGTCTGATTGTGCTTGGTACTGTTTTCTCAATCAAGTCATCTAGGCTAGAGAATCCCAATACATCAAGCATTTGTTGAATATTTGCCGATGATGGGCCTATATGTCTTTGTATAAAATTATTTAAATTTTGTTTCCTTGCGTCTAGCTTTTGACTAGCATCCACGGTAGAGTCAGCTTCATCGCTAGACTGACGAATAGAGGCATAAGATACCACTAAATTAAACTCCAGAAGTAACTATTTAATATTTTGCAACAAATACCCCTACCTGTTAGGGGTATTTTATAAACTCTTGAATGATTCATCAATAATTTAGGACTAGGGTGTAAGGGTGTAAGGGTGTAAGGGTTTTAAATATTTATACCCCTAAACCCCTAAACCCTTATACCCCTACACCCCTAACTATTCCCCTTCTACCTCAGCACGATATTCATCTGCCGTCAAAGCATCATTTACTTCGTCGGGGTCATTTACACGTACTTTCAAGAACCATCCTTCACCGTAGGGATCATCTGCAACTGCGTCAGGAGATTCAATCAAAATTTCGTTGCGTTCTACAACTGTTCCTGTGATTGGTGCGTTCAGGTCTTCGACGGCTTTGACTGATTCAATTGTGCCGAAAGTGTCTCCTTTAGTTAGTAAATCGCCAATTTCTGGCAATTCTAGAAAAACCACATCACCCAATTGATCTACAGCAAATTCTGTAATACCGATAGTAGCGATTTCGCCATCTAACCTCACATATTCATGAGTATCCAAATATCTTAAATCTTGAGGGTATTCAAACGACGACATTTCTTTTCCTCTGAAATATTAAACAATTAGCGTCCCAAAGTAATTAAGACCATATTTAGTTAATGACCATACTGTGATTGAGTATCTTACAACACATTCAGTAGGTCAACATTGATTTTTAGATTGGGGGCTGGAGATAGGCTAAATTTTCGCTCTTCAGCCCCTTTGCTTACCCTAATCATGATTTTCTAGCCCTTCTGACTTGAACGATAAAATGGTCGCTTAACTACAACGGCTGGGTATGCTTTACCGCGAATTTCGACTTCTAGCGGTTGACCAACTTTTGCTAGTTTGCTGGGGACGTAGGCTAAAGCTATGGGATGACCCAGTGTAGGCGATAGAGTACCGCTAGTCACTTCGCCTACTACTTTACCGTCTGAGAGAACTTGGTAGCCATGACGGGCGATGTTACGTCCTTGGGTTTGCAAACCTATGAGGCGGCGTTTTACTCCTGTGGCTTTTTGTTGTTCTAAAACTGACCGACCAATAAAATCTCCTTTGGTATCCAAATGAACTAACCACCCTAACCCAGCTTCTAGAGGAGTGGTGTTGTCATTGATGTCTTGACCGTAAAGTGCCATAGCTGCTTCTAGCCTCAGGGTATCTCTTGCACCTAAGCCACAGGGAATGACACCGACATCAGATAAACTACGCCATAACTCTAGCCCTACTTCTGGGTCTAACAAAACCTCAAAGCCATCTTCTCCGGTGTAACCTGTACGGGCTATAAAACCTGCTTGACCTAGTACTGTGGCTTCTAGATGTCCAAAGGCTTTGATTGGTTGTAAATTTTGCTGCACAAAAGGCTGGAGATAGTCGATGGCTTTTGGCCCTTGGACGGCAATTAAGACTTTTGCTGGTGATATGTCTTGGAATTGCACCTGATTTTGGTCAAGGTGTGACAGTATCCATGCTTTGTCTTTACTGGTGGTGGCTGCGTTGACGATGATAAATGCCTGTTGCGTACCACTGTTGTCTTCACCTTGGTAGTAGACAATGATATCGTCAATGATTCCTCCTTGGGGGTTTAACAACACGGTGTATTGGGCTTGTCCTGGTTGCAACCTACTCAAGTCTGAAGGAACTAAACCTTGGAGTTGAGAAATCAGGTTTTTACCTTGGAGGGTAAATTTCCCCATGTGAGATATGTCAAACATCCCAGCAGCATTTCTCACTGCTTCGTGTTCGCGGGTAATCCCACTGAATTGTACTGGCATTTCCCACCCGCCAAAGCTGGTCAAACGGGCGTTGAGTTCTAGACTCAGTTGATACAAAGGGGTTCTCGCTAAGGTTTCGGCAGTATCTTTTTGATTAGCCACAGATAGTTTTGCTTATGCGATCGCACTTCAACATTTAATATCCTACGTGATGGTTTCAATTAATAGGGAGTAAGAAATTGTCTTACCCACGATTTTCTACTCTCTACTCACCATTCCCCTTTAATGTTTAATAATGGTGGAGTGTTGAGATTTATTAAGAATACGTTATGAAATATTGGCGAGTAGTGGCTAGTTTTGTTTTAGCGATGGTTTTATTTCTGTTTCCTGGGTCAGCGCAAGCTGCGAGTTCGTCTAGTATCACCCGTTCGGCTGGTGATGAACTGAAGGCAAAGGATTTCTCTGGTCAAAGTTTAATTGGTTCTGAGTTTACCAATGTAGATTTAGAGAATGCCAATTTTAGCAATGCTGACTTACGTGGTGGTGTATTTAACGGGACTGTGCTGGAGGGGGTTAATTTGCATGGTGTGGATTTTAGTAACGGTATAGCTTATCTGGCAAGGTTTAAAAATGCTGATTTAAGCGATGCTGTTTTGACTGATGCCATGATGCTACGTTCTGTTTTTGATAATGTTGATGTCAGTGGGGCAGATTTTACTAATGCGGTTTTAGATGGAACAGAGGTGAAAAAACTCTGTGTTAAAGCCAGTGGGGTGAATTCTAAGACTGGTGTTGATACCCGTGAATCTTTGGGTTGTCGCTAGGGCTGAGATTGTTTTAGTGGCTGAGTAGGAGATATTTGCTATTTTCGCGCAAAGGCGCATACCACTAAGTGGGAAAAGCACAAATGTGCAGCGTCTTTGCACTGTATGATTTGATTTGCATTTGCTGAGTAATCATGAGACTTTCACAAGTGCGTTTGCTTGCCCATTAATCAGTAAAATCAAGTCTTGGTATCAGCACAATGAATCCCCAAGGACTTGCTGAAATCTTCACATTTTGTTACAAGAGTACAAAGAACTTCTAGAGACCCACAACCAAATGTTCGGCGGACTTACTGGTTTACAAGATCCTAAAGGCACTGATTGGGGCGAGAGAATGCTCAATACAGTAGCCAGCCAAACGATTCGCCACTTGTTTTCCCAAAGCGAGTCAGTAGAAGTCTTGGTGCGCTGCTTCCCCTCTAGCAAGCTGTTGCAAGGTAGCATTGATAGCTTCAAAATGAGCGGACGCGGCTTAGTCATCCGTAGAGAGTTTGCAGTAGAGGAGATGTCTTTTGAGACGGATGCTGTGTCTATTGACTTTGGTGCTGTTTTGAGTGGTAAATTGAATCTCAAGCAGCCAACACAGGCGATCGCTCAAGTAATTTTATCGGAAACTGGAATTAATCAGGCCTTTAAAGCTGAACTAGTACAAAAGCGTCTAGTCAACTTAACTGTACCCGCCTTAACTGAATTATCTGATGGTAAACCAGTCTCTTTTACCGAAGTTCAGATACAACTATTACCCCAAAATAGCCTCAGACTGACAGCTCAGGCGGATTTAGGTAGTGGAGAACTGATTCCCATCACCATGACCCTAACGGTGGCTGTGGAAAAGCGCCGCCGTATTTCTTTTCAAGATCCCAAAGTTGAACTTGGTGGTGTTCCGGAAACACAACGAGAAATATCGCAAACTCTGAGCCTTGCACTGGCGGAAATTTTAGATAATATGGTGGATTTAGACCGTTTTGACCTGGATGGGGTGAAAATGCGCCTGAACCGATTAGAAACGGAAGGAGATAGGTTGATTTTTAGTGGCTATGCAGAAATTGAACGGATTCCTCGTACTCCTTGAGGAGGTGGGAGGGGAATCAATTCAAAATTTGGAATAATATCAGTTCAATTAATGATGGCAAAACATCATTGGGTGAATGTGAAGAAGACGCGATGAATCGCGTCTCTACAAATGGTTTATTTTTTGGTGTTCTCTGTGTTGAAAAAGAAAAACGCAGGGTACATAAAACTCTGCGTTATCAAAACCACTTATATCACTGCAAATGAATTACAACTTAGTCCCACATTC
The DNA here is from genome assembly GCF_963920875.1 of Anabaena sp. CCY 9910. Taxonomy (NCBI): domain Bacteria; kingdom Bacillati; phylum Cyanobacteriota; class Cyanophyceae; order Nostocales; family Nostocaceae; genus Anabaena; species Anabaena sp. CCY 9910. Next base: position 132,209 of record NZ_CAWUDJ010000002.1, read on the forward strand.
AGAACAGAAATTGTGATTGGGTAAGTTCGAGGTACCACAATGGCTGCAATAAACTGGTTCGACACTGGTTTTTTGTGGTTGCTTAGGTAAACCAATCATCTGAGCATTACTCTTACCAGGGGCTACCATTGGGTAACAGTTCTCGTCTTTTGTGACGCGGACATCCAAAATAACTGGGCCATCGTAGGCTAACATTTGAGCGATCGCATCTTTCAATTGCTCTCTTTGGGTGACTACAATACCCTTAATGCCGTAGGCTTGTGCCAATAACTCCACGTCTGGCATCCCTACTTCCATATTTGAGCAAGAGTAGCGTTCGCCGTGGAAGGCTTGCTGCCATTGGCGTACCATCCCTTGCCAGCCGTTATTTAAAATTACAGTCTTGACATTTATTCCATATTGTGAAGCAGTGCCAAGTTCTTGGAGACACATTTGGAAACTGGCATCACCGCTAATACAAATTACTTGTTCATCTGGGAAGGCTACTTTAGCGCCAATGGCGGCAGGTAAACCAAAACCCATCGTTCCCAAGCCTGCACTAGAAATCCAACGCCGGGGACCATTCTTGAGGAATTGGGCTGCCCACATTTGATGTTGACCAACATCAGTGGTGTAGAAAGCATGGGGTGCTTGACTACCAACTTCCACAATTACTTCTTGTGGGGGAATGCTGTCTGGATGTTGGGGAACTACTAGTGGGTAATCTTCTCGCCAACGGTTAATTAAGTTAAGCCATTCTTGGTTTTGGTTGGGGGTATTTTTGGCACCAGTTTGTTTACAACGACGCAACAAATCAAGTAAGACTTTCCGGACATCACCAACAATAGGTACTTCAGGAATACGGTTTTTCCCAACTTCGGCGGGGTCAATATCGATGTGAATGACTTTGGCGCGGGAAGCAAATTCATCTAATTTGCCAGTAACGCGGTCATCAAACCTAGCACCGACGCAAATCAACAAATCACAATCAGTCACAGCAAAGTTAGCGTAAGCTGTGCCGTGCATCCCCAACATCCCCAAGGATAAAGGATGGTGTTCATCAAAAGCACCGATACCCATCAAGGTGGTAGTGACGGGGATATTAAATAACTCGGCGAGTTCCTGAATTTCTGCATGAGCGCCAGATGCGATCGCTCCACCACCGACGTATAGTAAAGGACGACGGCTTTCGCGGATCAATTCAATCGCGGCGTTAATTTGGCGTGGATTCCCCTTCACTGTGGGGCGATATCCGCGTAATTTAATTGAACCTGGTTCTACAGGCACATAATCAAATTGTTCAAAAGCCACATCTTTAGGCACATCAATTAACACTGGCCCTGGACGGCCTGTGCTGGCTATGTGGAAAGCTTCTGCCACAATTCGCGCCATATCTTGGGGGTCACGCACTACATAAGAGTGCTTAACGATGGGTAGAGTAATACCGTAAATATCGGTTTCTTGGAACGCATCTGTACCGATCATTTTCCGGGGTACTTGCCCAGTGACAATCACCATTGGAATCGAATCCATATAGGCTGTAGCGATTCCTGTCACCAAATTAGTTGCCCCAGGCCCAGAAGTACCAAAGCATACACCTACTTTTCCGGTTGCACGAGCATAACCATCAGCAGCATGAGCTGCCCCTTGTTCGTGTCTCACTAGAATATGTTTAAGGCTGCCAGTTGCTTCCACCTTATACAGATCATCATAAATCGGCAGAATCGCCCCACCAGGATAACCAAATATATACTCAACACCGTGGCGCAGCAGGCTATCAAGTAGCGCGAAGCCACCAGTTACCCGTTGTGGTGTCACAACCACCGATGGCGAATTAACAGACTGAGTATGTTTCTCTGTTTGTGAGGGACTAGTCGGGGAAGGCAAGCTCACAGTCACGGTCAAACCTCAGATGATAGCTAAGTTAATGCAGGAATTCTGTAGTCAGTACTTCAATATTAATAGAAAAGTTCAATCAAATTATGAATTAAATTTCTTTCTTTAGTATGACGATGATAGATACAGAGTATGAGGGGGTAATGGTTAACGGTTAGTAGGGACTAAATTACATCTTGCAAAACTCTACGGGTATTTTTCCAAGCCCAAACACCAACAACTACTACAACTGCGCTCATTGTCATCAAAACTACCCGTAAACCCAAAGCATCGGTTAGAGGGCCGGTAATTGCTAAAGGTAATGACAAGGCTATGTTTACAGCATGATTTTGAAAACCAAACACTTTACCGTGCATTGTTGGTGGTGTTTGCTGTTGAATTAAAGTTTGCATGGGTACACCAATTAAGGCCGCACCTATACCCAAAACTGCACATAGTCCTAGAGCTAGCGCCAAATTGTGAGTGAAGGTGAACACACCTAACACCATTGCCATCATCAGAAATCCGATTAAAGGTAAGGGTTTGTGATGGAATTTATCACCCCAATGTCCTAAAATTCCTGCACCCATTACCATCCCTACGCCTGCTGCTGCTAGGAAAAAACCAAACTGTTTCTCTTTTAAACCAAATTCTTCGGCTAACCGAATGGTTAATACTGTCAATGCGGCAAATACACAATATAAGGTTGTGAGTTGCAGCATGGCATTTAAGACTAAGCGATTCTTTTTGAGGTAACGGATACTTTCGGTAAATTCAGCCCAAGGGTGAGAACTAGTCAATTGATCATTATGGGGTTTGTGTTCTGTAAATTTTATTGGCTGCATGAGCAACCCCGATAAAATATACAACCCCCCTACCACCAGTTCTTGACCGTAAGTTTCCCCCATCAAGCTTTTTGACCAACTCAAAATCGGCTCTCCTACAGCAAAACCAACTATTAAAGCTCCCATCATGGTGCTGCTGAACAAGGCATTAGCTGCCATTAAATTTTCTCGCTTTACTAACAGAGGAATTGCTGCCTGTTCCGCAGGAGCAAAAAACTGTGTTACCGAGGAAATAGCAAAAGTGAGTATGAGTAAAATCAGGAACTCTCTGGGTAAAAATGGCAAACACAAGGTCAAAAGCCCACGCACAATATCGGAGCCAACCATGATCAACTTTTTGGGCAAGCGGTCTACAAAAATGCCGCCGGCTGAACCAAACAAAATTGCTGGAATCGTGAATGCCACCATCAGAGTTGAGTACATGGAATTTTCTGGTAATCCAGAGGGCGCTGGGTACACTTCCAATAAGGCAATCATTAAGACGAAAAAAACCTTGTCTGCCAACTGGGAAATTAGTTGCCCAATCCACAGGAGCATAAAACCACGGTTTTTGAGCAGTGCGCCAAACCCATTATTAACAGCAGCAGGTTCAGTGGGAAACATGGGAAGTTCGGTTATTAACTAGGGTAGATGGGGAATAGAGAGTGGGGAGAAATCAATTCAAAATAAAGAAGTTTTGAGTAAGTAGGGAATAGTAATTAGGGTCTGGGTACTGGAAAAATCTGAGTTTTTTCGTAATTTTCTCCTTGCTTTCGTTCGGCTGACGCTCACGGCGGAAGCCTGTTCTCTACTCCCTTGCTTCTTTTCTCATCCCTTATTTTCTCATCACTCAATATTTCCCTCCTGTATACTTGGACTATTTTCCGGACTATTTTGCTTCATAGTTTCTTAACAATGAGTGTAAAAACTCGGACGCAGTTAGACGGATTTTTGAGGTAGCGTTTTCTACTGATGAATCAGAGCGCCAGCCTTGTACTGTTTGGGGCGATCGCCACATGGTTAAATGTTCAACGGGTGGTTCTGCGTAAAAATTAGTTTGCCCACTTCCTAATAACAATGAACTCCAATGAGTAAAATAATCGTGACTGAGCCGATGAATGGGAAAATTTCCCCACAGTGGCACGCCCCATCCATCTATGGCAATAAATGCTTTGACATGACCCCCCCAATTTTGCCATTGCCAAGCAGCAGCGATCGCTCCTACTACGCCAGCACTGAAGCTGATGAATATAACTGGCGATTTTAGCTTATTCCCTAAGCGATCGTGTAAAAACTGCAAAATATGAAGTGATGATAAAGTCAAAACCCCTGCAACGGGAACAACAAATATCTCTACTGGCTTTTGACTAATTGAGCTACCGGAGAATGCACCCAAGCACCCTGACACGAAGCTTTCAGTTAAATCTGAGTCATGGATTCCAGGGCAAATAATAATGCTCATTTATAAATTATAGTCATTTGTCCACAGTCAACAGTCAACATTTAACATTTCCTCCCCCCTATTCAAAGCATATAGTGTTAAATATTTTTCACTACTCAGTACCTAGTATTAAGCCCAGTATGTCTTTTGATATATTATTGTCACTTTTGTTGTTATCCCATCCAGGGGGATAGGATAATAACTTACTAGGTGGGCAAACAATATGGCTATTTTGTAGCTACAAATTTTGCTTGCCATTCTGGTATATATCGAGGAACTGATTGTGGTTGCCACACCGGAAAAACTACAAAATACACAGGAACATTTATCAACCCAAGACCGAGTAGCCGTGTTGCTCATGGGTTATGGTGAAGTTGAAAGCTACGAGGATTTTGCTAACTATAACGAACAGGCTCTCAATCTACTGACAGCAAAATTTGCACCTGTACCGACTTGGATTTATCCGCCGTTAGCAAAGTTACTGGCGTTATTTGACCGTCACGAATGGGGACATCAACACCACGATTTTATTTCCCCTCACAACGCCATCTTTGAAAAGCAGCGTGCTGGCATTGAACAAAATTTACAAGCAAAATGGGGCGATCGCATTCAAGTTTTCAAAGCTTTTAATTTCTGCGCTCCCTTTTTACCTAACCAAGTTTTGGCGGAAATCAAAAGTCAAGGTTTTGACAAAATTCTGATTTATCCCCTACTAGTTGTTGATTCCATTTTCACCAGTGGGATTGCTATTGAACAAGTTAACAATGCTCTAACTGAAACGAATGATGGTGAAAATCATTGGCTGAAAGCATTACGTTATATACCTTCCTTCTATAACGAGCCAGAATACATCCATTTAATGGCTCATCTGGTGGAGGAGAAAATTAACGCTGATTTAGCTACAGCTTATTTACCTTCTCAAATAGGTATTGTGTTGATGAATCACGGTTGTCCTCACAAAGCCAAAGGTTTCACCTCTGGAATTGTCGAAAGTCAAGCGCTGTATGATCTGGTACGGGAAGAGTTAATTTATAAGTATCCCCTTATTTCCGTGGGTTGGTTAAATCATGACACCCCCTTAATTGAGTGGACGCAACCCAACGCAGAGCAGGCAGCTAAAAACCTGATTCAATTGGGTGCAAAGGTTATCATCTTTATGCCTATTGGCTTTGCTACAGAAAACCACGAAACTTTACTAGATGTACACCACATAATTCATGATTTAGAGAAGAAATATTCTGGTGTGGATTATGTGCAGATGGCTTGTGTGAATGACAATCCAGAGTTTCTAGCAATGGCGGCTGAATGGGCTAATGCTCAGATTGCTGAGTTACAGCATGAGCAAGCAGTGGCAATCAACCCACAATTAGCTGTACATCATCATCACCATCATCACTAGAATTAGGGGTGTAAGAGTATAAGGGTGTAGGGGTGTAGTTTTCACAACCCTTGCACCCTTATTAAGTTTTGGCTCAAATTACGTTGTAATTCCCGAATGGTAATACTGGTGCTACCCTTAGAGGCTAATTGGGGAAAATAATTTTTTACTTTGTTAGAGCTGATTCGTAAAGTAAATATTAAGCAGCTAATCGCTTAACCATGAGACGAAGCAAAGAACCATAAATCATGGCTTCACTGACTTCGGAATAGACTTCATAATCTTTACTCAACCGCCGAAATCGATTCAACCATCCAAAAGTGCGCTCTACAATTCATCGCTTAGGCAATTGCTCAACAGTGTTGGCGGTTCGTGCAATAACTTCCACTCGTACCTGCTCACCACAGACTTGCTTGACAGCATTGGCAAAATTCTTACCAGAATAGCCTTGATCTACCCAGATCACTTCTAACTGGGATAATTTTTCCTTTGCTTCATCCAGTACAACCACACAACTCGATCTAGCTTAAAATCAACTTTAACTCATCCAATTTTCCTTTAGATTTTCTTTACGAATCAGATCTCAACAGGCAACCTGTGTGCAATACCGTTTCTTAATGAAGAGGTGCTTTATTCTGGACTGTAGAAATGTTGCATGGAACGTCTCTACATCATTGATTTGGCGCAACTTCATAGAGAATTGGTATAAGTCTTATAAATTACAAAACTTCATTTTCTAAAGCTTTCTGGGCAACGCGAGTAATATATACTGTCACAGCCACCGTAGCGATAAAACCCACAATCCGTATCGCCCATTGTGCTGTGGGGTTGCTGGACTGGGACTCTGTACCAATCATAGCCAGGTTCCCTGCTAAAGAACCAATATAAACATACATGATGGTTCCGGGAATCATTCCTACAGAACCGATGAAATAGTCTTTTAAGGCAACTCCGGTAATCCCAAAAGCATAATTCAACAGATTGAAAGGAAATATAGGAGATAATCGGGTTAACAAGACGATTTTTAAGCCTTCTCTACCTACAGCTTTGTCAATAGCCGCAAACTTTTTGTTATCAGCGATTTTTTTAGCAACCCAACCTCTAGCTAAATACCGTCCCGCTAAAAAAGCAGCCGTAGCGCCGAGAGTTGCACCCAGAAAAACATACACCGAACCCCAAAATACACCAAAGACAACGCCAGCACCTAAAGTGAGAATTGACCCTGGTAAAAAAGCGACTGTAGCAATAATGTACAGTATTATGAAAGCGATCGCTCCCATTGTTCCCAAACTATCAATCCATTGCAAAGCCCCAAGTAAAAACCCCTGGGGATTAGAAGGAACGGGATTAGCTGATACTGGCGTAGTATGAAAGAAAAAGGCGATCGCTACCACCAATGATGTTAAAGTAAGTGCTTTAAAAAACCAATTTTCGACCATATTACTTTTCACTGACATCACCTACTCTACTAAGTAGCTAGTTAAAGAAGTGGTGAGCCATGAGATAAGATATTCTTCCTCATACCCCCTGTCTTCTGTCCCTAATCTTGACATAGTTGATAAGCTGAATGTGGATAAAATTGACCGCACAAAATTCTGTGTATAACTGCTTCTAAGTCTTCAATCATGTATGGTTTGCAGAGATATTCATCAAAGCCTGCCTTCATAATCTTGTTTTCATCTTCCTTTGTAGCTAACGCTGTCACAGCGATTACGGGGATTTCCTGAGTCAGAGGTTCTTCTTTAAGATGACGTACAACCTCCAGCCCATTTAAACCAGGTAATAAAATATCTAACATAATTAAATCAGGCTGATACTCTTTTGCCACCAATACAGTTGCAGAACTGTCTTTTTGGCAAATGAATCTACAACCAATTGACTCAAGGGCATAACTAATCAGCAAAAGACTGTCATCGTGATCTTCAACTGCCAAAACTAAAGGCTGCTGAGAGTAGTGCTTCTTGTTATCACTTATGAATGAATTGGTTAGATACATTTCTTCTCCATGAAGATGCCATTGGGTTTTATCGTTGAATATTGTGGAAACAGACAAAATATAGCGTAAAGAATAGATTAGGCTAAATTTTGATATTGGCTTATATTTTGCTATTGCCTATTTATAATTTTCGTTGAGACCGATAACTCACAGGTGTAAGAGCTTTAGTTTTATCAGTTGAGCAGACATCTATCGATTGATTATACGCAATCCTACAGGAATATTTCTTCGTAACTTCATGATAACTTGTTATACAAAATTCGGTTTTACTGTGTCATCCTTAGTGTTATTGATTTCAGTACAACTAAAGCTACCTTTTAGGAAGGATAAATACCCAAGTAAGTGTAGCGAAAATAACGCTTTTGTCTGGTATCGTTCTGTAGCCAGTAGCAAATTCTGGAATATATACTTGCCTATTGCCTTTATGTAATATGTGTAATATAATATTACTTGTACATAATACAAGGTAACTAATATGCCATAGCTAAAAATAATAGATTATTGAGAATTAGTGAAAATTCCATAGTATAAAATGTTATTTATCCTTAGATTTTTTAATAGTTCATCTACCACATAACCAAGCAAAAAGCTTACATTAAGAGGAACAAATTTCATTCATTAATAGTAAATGTGAGTGTAAATATTCGGCGTTGTTAATCTTTAGTTATTGCCCATTTTTATGAAAAACAAGCAATGGTAGAAATAAATAATTACTAATAATGTATGTATTACGAGCAAATATCAATTTTAAACCTGTCTAACAAATGTGAATTTTCTTGGTAAATATGGAATTTGATTACTTTAGAAATAACGATAATAGTAATAATAATCAAAATAGACAAAACTTACTATCTAGTGGTTGGCGACCATTAAATCGAGACTTAGATTTAGGGTTTTTATGGCAATTAATACATAGTGACACACGAGAACTAACGCAAAAATCCTTAAGTGTAGCTAGTAATTTTGCTGAAGTTTTAGGTAGAAAGAATTTTACCTGGTGGGCTAATTTATTAAGCTTAGTATCTGAAAATACCCGCTACGAAATCGAAAAATATTGGAATTACATTACACCAGATCCTCAATCGCCAGACCATCGCTACAAAGATGTTTTGAGTACAGAAACACCCATACATCAATTTGTTAGCCGTAATAGTATTCCTATTGATTATGTTCTCAACCGACTACAAGAAATTACGGTATTGCGACTTTTAGAATTATTAGGTCGTCCTGATGTCATAACTCAATATTACTCAGAAAGAGATTTTTATTACCCTGTAGAAAAGTTTATTAATTGGGAACGTATAGATGTCATTAATACTGTTTATGCTTATTGGTCAAGGCATGATATTTGGCTACAAGTTGAAGCCTACGATCGCGGGCGGCGACAATACACTTTAATGTCCAAAAATATCTCACCATTAGTAAACAAAGCCACTCAGGATTTAGCTGTCATGCTGAGTGGTTATCAAAGCCGTGTCGGGAAAGTTCATAGCCAATTTCCTATTAGGACTTTTCCTACAGATATTCAAAGTTTCACTGATGCAGTACAACAGGCTATTCTCAATCAAAATCAGCTAGCCGTTGTAGTCCACGGAGAACCAGGAACAGGAAAAACTGCATGGACACAAGCTGTAGCTAAAGAAATTCTTGTACCTTTAGGGTATGTGATTTTTATTTTGGATCATGATGCTATTACCAACTTTGTCCCACCAACTTATTTAGAAAGAATTTGCATCATCATCAATGAAGCGGATAATTTAGCTCAAAATCGTGCTTCCGAAGTTGCTCAATATAACAACAAAACAGAGCATATTTTAAGTTTATTAGACGGGACTTTATACCAAAGTGTCATTGATGAAGCTGGGATTCATCTCAAGCAGCGTTTAGTTGTCTTAATGACTTGCAACACTACAGAAAGGTTAGATCCGGCAATGTTGCGTAAGGGAAGGGTAGATTTGATGTATGAATTTAATCAGCGATATGTTTAGAAAGTGGGTCTCCTAATTCTTGATTTTCTCTCCTGAAGGAATGATTGGCAGTTATACTCTTCCATCTGAGAATAAATAGTAAATCTCTTGAAAAACTGCCATAGATGTCACAGCTTAACTCTGTAACCATAACTGATGTGCAAGCAGCGCAGCAGCGTCTTGCTGGTATTGCCAATCGCACACCTGTGTTAACTTCCACAACTGTTAATGATCGCACTGATAATCAAGTCTTTTTCAAGTGCGAAAATTTTCAACGCACAGGTGCTTTTAAATTTAGGGGTGCTTATAATGCCTTAGCACAGCTATCACCAGCACAAAAACACAAAGGTGTGTTGACTTTTTCTTCGGGGAATCATGGTCAAGCGATCGCCTTAGCAGGTAAATTACTCGACATTCCTACAACAATTGTTATGCCTGATGATGCACCAGCAGTTAAGCAAACTGCTACCAAAAGTTACGGTGCAGAGGTAATTTTATATAATCGCCAAGAAACGAATCGGGAAGAATTGGCGCAAAATCTCGCAAGCGATCGCGGTTTAACCCTAATTCCTCCATACGATCATCCCCATGTGATAGCTGGACAAGGTACAGCCGCATTAGAACTGGTGCAAGAAGTTGGTGAACTGGATTTGCTGTTAGTTTGTTGTGGCGGTGGGGGATTAATTTCCGGTTGTGCGATCGCCGCTAAAGCCCTTTTACCTAATTTGCGCGTAATTGGTGTAGAACCAACACTCGCTGATGATGCTACTCGTTCCTTTTACACTAAAACCCTACAAACCGTCACAAATCCCCATACTATCGCTGATGGTGCGCGTACTCCTAGCCTAGGACAGATTACATTTCCCCTAGTTTTACAATACGTTGATGATATGGTGACGGTATCAGAGGAAGCCATTATTCGCACCATGTTTTTCCTCTGGGAACGACTAAAAATAGTCGTTGAACCCACAGGCGTATTAGCCGCAGCTGCTTTACTGGAAAATGTAGTCAAAGCACAAGGAAAGAGAATTGGTGTGATTATCAGTGGTGGAAATGTAGATTTAACCAAAGTTGCTAGTTATGTCAACTTAGTCACTGAATTTGGTAATGGGTGATTGGTAATTGGTCAGTTGTCATTAGTTTTTCCCTTCTAACCCCTGGCTTATCCCAGTTACAAATATTTACATTGTTATATTTACCTATGTTTCGTTCTTTACCGTTGGCTAAAGTATTACTATATGTGTTGTTAACAACCTATGCGGTTATCACCTTAATTCCTTTTCTGTGGGCGCTTTCGGCATCTTTCAAGCCCTTATCAGAAATTGTTAGTGGTACGCCAAATTTCTTACCTCAAAATTTCACCCTGGATAATTACAGACAAATTTTTCTACAAGAACCATTATTTGTACGTTGGCTGTTTAACAGCGTGGTAATTGCTGTCAGCGTCACTTTACTTAATTTACTGTTCAACTCAATGGCGGGTTATGCCTTAGCCAGACTCAGCTTTGTCGGTAAAAATTTTTGGTTCTTCTTAATTTTGGCAGTGCTAGCCGTACCAGCCCAAATTACGTTAATTCCTACATTTTTGATTTTAAAGGCGATCGGTTGGCTGAATTCTTACCAGGGCATGATTGTACCTAGTATGGTTAATGCCACCTTTATTTTTATGATGCGACAGTTTTTTATCAATTTCCCTCAAGAGCTAGAAGAAGCAGCACAATTAGACGGCTTAAACACCATAGGAATTTTCCGTTACATTATTTTACCTCTAGCGAAACCAGCACTCGCAGCACAGGCTATTTTTGTCTTCATGGGCAGTTGGAATAATTTTTTGCTCCCAGTAGTGATCTTATTTGAACCTGAAATGTTTACACTGCCCTTAGGTTTGAACACGTTTAAAGGTCAATATATCAGCTACTGGAACTACATTATGGCTGCTTCGATGGTGTTTACATTACCAGCTTTAAGTATTTATGCTTTCTTTAATCGCTACTTTATCCAAAGCGCCACTTTTACAGGTGGTAAAGGATAGACATTAGTTATGAGTCTATAGTCAAAAGTTATTCTCCAGTGTTTCCCCAGTCCCCACCTTCTCAATCCCCGATCCCCAGTCCCCAATTTTAGGCGACAAATTGCACTCCTAACATGATATTGGTATTACAGCGACTTAATCTCTATATGTCAGTTAACGAACATTATGGGTTTTGTAAACCTAGCGATTACCTACAATGGGGCGTAGCCAAATGCCTCTGGCTGGCGGATACGTCATCGCAGAGATAGCCGACTACAGTAACTCTGTAGCCAAAGTGTTGTCTCAATTGAGATTGAGTCTTGTTTTATTAGCTGTGTTGAGCGTCAAAAACTTTAAGGGGAAACATGTTTAGAAGACTTATTGGCGTTGTTGTGGCTACTGTTTTACTGACGTTTCAGTTGATTGTCGGTAGCGCAACTGCTTTGGAACTGGACGAAGCTACCCGGACAGTTCCACTAAATGCTCAGGGTGATACCGTAACTCTTAGCCTTAAACAAGTAAAAGAAGGAAAACGTCTATTTCAATACGCTTGCGCCCAATGTCACGTTGGCGGTGTTACCAAAACAAACCAGAACGTGGGACTTGAACCAGAAGCTCTGGCATTAGCTACACCCAACCGTAACAATATTGAAGGTTTGGTGGACTATATGAAGAACCCCACCACCTACGATGGGGTAGAGGAAATTTCCGAAATACACCCCAGCATCAAGAGTGCAGATATTTTCACCGCGATGCGAAATCTAACAGATAAAGACCTAGAATCTATCGCAGGTCATATTCTACTACAACCAAAAATTCTTGGCGACAAGTGGGGCGGCGGCAAAATCTACTACTAAAGCCTGTGAACTTAACTGAGTACTGAGTACTGAGTACTGGGTGCTGAGATTAATGGGAGTGGTAAGTTTTTAAACTGGCATTCCTAATTCCCAGACCATACAGGACTCAGAACACAGTACTCAGATTTTTTGCTGAGGTACTGAGTAAACAGATAATAAAATTGGGCAATCTCCGCGCCCCTCCGTGTTTAAAAACCCTAGTCTTGTACCTCACTGAACTCTTAATCGCCGTAATGCAGTTCATAAAGCATAGCAACATCACATAAATAAAAAATTAAATTTTTTCTCTGGCTGCATATACCAATGTATTTTCAGCCATAAATTTTTTAGTGCCATGTAATTATAGTGATTTCTAGCGATCGCAGAGCCTTTTTCCCTAAATTTATCGCGATCTCAAAAAAAAATTTCCCCGAAGTACGACAGATTGTCATATTTGGTGTCGATTTTATTTAAAATGAAATAAGAAAAATAAAACTACAGGTTAGGAGAACGCCATGAAATTGATTGCGGCAAGCTTGCGACGCTTAAGTTTAGCTGTGTTAACTGTTCTTTTAGTTGTTAGCAGCTTTGCTGTGTTTACCCCCTCTGCGGCGGCTGAAACATACACAGTAAAACTAGGCAGCGATAAAGGACTGTTAGTATTTGAACCAGCAAAATTAACAATCAAGCCAGGCGACACAGTTGAATTCTTAAACAACAAAGTTCCTCCCCATAACGTTGTGTTTGATGCTGCTCTCAACCCGGCTAAGAGTGCTGATTTAGCTAAGTCTTTATCTCACAAACAGTTGTTAATGAGTCCTGGCCAAAGCACCAGCACTACCTTCCCAGCAGATGCACCCGCAGGTGACTACAGCTTCTATTGCGAACCTCACCGTGGCGCTGGTATGGTCGGTAAAATCACCGTCGCCAGCTAGCAATAACGCTGACGCAAGTAGATGATTTTCTTGGCTCCCCTGCAAAACTAGCTAAGAGCCAGAACCCATAATTAATAGTGGTGGCGAGTCCTATCCAGCCAAAAGTTACAAATGCGGATTAGCGCAGTCAGGAATGGACTTGTCACCGTAAATTTTGGGTAAATTTTCCTCGAATCGTTATTCTCTGAGATTAAAAGTATATACTCACCATAGAGTCCCTAATTTCCAGAATCGATTACCCATAAGGGCATAGGTGATTTTGGTACTGCTGGCATAACTTGCTAGAGACTGATTGAGAGGAAAATGCTTTGAGAATAATTTTATTACTATTATTGCTGGCGATCGCTACATTTAAAATTACATTTATCAGTCCAGCCCTAGCAGCCGAACTACCAACCGGGGCAAAAATTTTTAATAATAACTGCGCTTCCTGCCACATTGGCGGTGGTAACATACTTATCTCTGAAAAAACACTCAAAAAAGAAGCACTATTAAAGTACCTGGAAGATTATGAGACCAACTCAATCCAGGCTATTATCCATCAGGTACAGTATGGCAAAAACGCCATGCCTGCTTTTAAAGACAAATTAAGTACTGAAGAAATTCTAGAAGTGGCTGCTTATATTTTTCAAAAAGCAGAAAAAGACTGGTCAAATCTGGAAAAAGAAGGTTAGCTGACATCTTGCACCATTTCTGAAAAACTGTAAGTCGGGCTGAGAAGCAGGCTTAATTCCTATAGCCGCGATTTTAACAGTCTGGTGCGTGATGTCAGTTAGTGGGAGTTGAGATAGTAATAATTACTCATCACTCCCCGCTTACCATTCCCCAGCCTTATCTGTCTGAAGAATTAGGCTCTTGTCTTTGCTGTTGCTGTTTTCTAGCCTCACGCAGCTTTTCTAGAAGTGTTTGACTAGATTCCACCGTTGAAGATAGCTGATTTTTGCCAGATGTCGTCTCAGGTGAAGGCTGAACAGTTGGTGTCTGAGTAGGTTGGTCTTTTTTGATTTGTACTTGTGCTGAAGGTTGAGGATTAGCTTCTCTCAGTTGGAGTTGTGGTAAAGGCTTAGGAGCGGTGATTGGCGCTGTTGTTGGTTGAGTACGATTGACTAACGGAGTCGAAGCTGGTTTGGGAATAACCACACCAGGTTTTTTATCTTCATTCACCGCAGTATTATTGCTGTTGTTTTGGATACTCAAGCTGAAAGGATAACGACTAATTTGTCTGTCTCCCTTAGGAGCATTTTTTGTAAAATATTCCCTTGCTTTTAATTGCAAGTCGGGAGAAACAGTTTTGTCTTGAAACTTGATATCTAAAACTTTGCCTTCTGTATCAACTACCAAGAAACCTAAAACAGTACCTTCAACACCTGGTTTATCTGTCGCAACTGTGCTACGAATAACTGCTTTTTCTTGGGAATTTGGATACGCTTGCTGGAGGGATTTACGTAGGTCTTCGTATGAGTTTACCTGAGCAATTAGTCCCGGTTCTGATCTTTGTTGAGGATTCTGCCAAGGTAATTCTGGTGTTTTGAGTGTAGAGCCTTGCTGCCATTGGGGAATACTTTCGTTAGCAAAAGCTAAATTATCACCCGCTTTGGGAGCTTGGACAATAGGAGCTACCTGGGGTTCTATTGGAGCCACAGTCGCTGCATCACTACCAGAATCAGCCACTGGTGGATTTGTATTACTGGGGGGATTGGGCGGTAAATTATCGGGGAGTTTTGCCGCATTTAATTCCGGTAATCTATCTACAGGTAGAGACCTAGATGTTTCTGGTATGACTTCCCTCTCATTAAAACTGGGAGGGGTTGTTGGGGTGAATTTTTCTCCAATAGCGCTAAAACCGGAGTTATCAAATCGCAAATCCCTTCTGGGTGACTGCCGCAGAGGTTGGCTTCTGGGTAAGGAGGCAATGCGATAATTATCAGGGGTTGTGTAAACCGGTGGTAGTGAAATTGGCGGGGTAATCGGTGGCGGTAAAGGAGGTAAAACAGCTGTCTGATTGTTAAAGCTAGTAATATTACCTAGTTGTGGTTGTTGCGGAAATTGTGATTGTAAAGGGAGTTGTGCTTGCAGACCAACTTGATTTGGATCTGCACTTTGTGGTAAGCGGCTTTGGTCTGCTTGACTGAGTTCTAAAACACCAACTGATTTTGGTGATGATTCATTAGATTTATTAGAATCAACTGGCATCAATGGCACAATCAACGCAATGGCGCCGTGGATGCCAAGAGAGGCTATTGCAGCTATCCCAGTTGGCTGTCCTAAGATGTCTGGTATATTTTTTAACAGGGAGACGTAAGACATAACTGTTATCGTTCACTCGGCTCGGTTGCGGTTGACTAGCAGAAAAATATTATCTTGAATGCAATAAATGCGCCCTTTTAAAAATGATAACTGCCCATGTTGGCACTAAACAGGCGAAAATAGCCACTTTGTTAATTTTTTCTTTTTTACTATGCTGTGGGTATTAGTTGTGATTTGTCATCTGGTTGCGCTTGCCAAGGAAGCTATGGAAAATATTTGATCTGCACTATCCAAAGCTTACACATAGGGTAGTTAGCTGTTGGGGCGATCGCATCCACCTAAATGAATATATCCGCAAGAAGATACCCTAGCCCCTAGTCCCTGTAAGATTTTGGCAAGCCGCGATATATTACCACCTCTGGTTATCTGGAAACTGTGGCCGAATTTGCTATTTTCCTGACCATAATTTCCGTTACTCTAAAATTTGTTGCTGCCCTATTTGAAAACCCAAAATTATCGCTCTCAGATGCCATTACCTACTGTTATTGTCCCTGGATATTTAGAAAGTGCGATCGCTTATCAGCAACTAGCCACCTCATTACAAGAATTGGGTTTTCCTACAGTTACAGTACCTCTAAGAAGGCGGGATTGGTTGCCTTTGATTGGTGGTAGGTCAGTCGCGCCGATTATACAACAACTTGACAAGACAGTCAAACAAGCTTTACAAGAACATAACGCTACTCAAGTTAACTTAATTGGTCACTCTGCCGGCGGTTGGATTTCTCGGATCTATTTGGGTGAAAAGCCTTATGCTGCAAGGGGTAAAGTGCAAACTTCTCTTTGGAATGCCCATCCCCTGGTGGCTACTCTCGTCACCCTTGGTACACCCCACATCAGCCAAGAACGCTGGACGAGGTGGAATCTAGATTTTGTTAACAACAATTACCCTGGAGCTTTTTACCAAAATGTCTGTTACGTTTGCGTGGCGGGAAAGACTGTTTTGGGCGAGAGAAGGCGAGGTGGCTGGTTAGCTTATAGCAGTTATCAGTTAACTTGCGGTACTGGTAACACTTGGGGTGATGGAATTACACCGATTGCAGCTGCTCACCTGATAGGGGCTGAAAATTTGGTGATTGAAGGTGTTAGACATTCTCCCAGAAATCCAGGGATCTGGTATGGCTCTCCAGAACCGTTGAAGGCTTGGACGCAGTATTTGGGCTAATAATGAATTGTTAATAACCCAAGTTGCGGGTAATAGAAGGCAAAAGAGGAGATGGAAAGAAAGTGTAAGCAGGGTAAATAAGGGTTGTACGAACTCCAACCACCATAAAAATGCCATGAGGAATGTTCAGTGTAGTTGAATAGAAAGTAAGATTTGCAACTTAGTCAATAAAAGCTTGTTGCAGAGTGTAAGCAAAAATAAAAGCTTGCAACTTCAGTAAAAATCCTTCATACGTTACCGCATGAATCGATTTTTGAAAACCACTTGTAATCCCGCTAAATACGGTTTCAATATAATGACGAATCGACTGTTTAATGTAATGATTCCAGGGTGCATCTTGGCGTTTAGAGTTACTTTTTCGCATAACTTGCATTGAAACTTGACTAGTTTCAATCAAGTCATCTTCCACAGTGTAATCAAGATAGGCAGAATCAGCATAAACTTGACTTCCACCTGGTAAATTCAGGGGTAAAGCACTCAATCCCCGTATATCTGTGGCGCTAGCTGGCATGAACACAAACTCAACAGGAATACCTGTTTTAGTAGTTAATAATTGTACTCTCACACCATAAAAATAACGTTTCTTGGATGCGATATAACCCCGATATTCTTCCGAGTGAATTAACTTAGCATTAAAGATGCGAATGTTATCGCATATTGGTACCGGGAATGAGTCTAAAAGATATTCCGTATGTTCACTAATTTCTTTGAGTGCTGTTCCCACTTGATGAAATAAATCGTTCATCAACATCGATACCTTGTGTAATCGCCGATTAAATCGTGATTTTTCTAACATTCCTGGTATCAAATTATGGTCTTTCATATAGCTGCAAGCCTTGCTATGATTCCCACCAAAAAACATTGCCGCTATCATTGCCGTGGTGATAATTTCTGCATCACTCATTTCACGACGAATATCCTCATCATGTCCAATCGCTTTCAATAGGTCATCTATGACAGAATAGATAGTAACTATTTCATTTAACATATTTCCCTCCTAATTTTCTGTCTGGAGGGATTTTCTTGTTTTTATACCCCTATGTCATCTTCCTTGGTATGTAACTAGCAACTTGGGTTAATAAGAAAACGTGAAACTCTTGCTGTAAATGGGTGTAGGGGTGTAAGGGTGTAGGGTTTTTGTTTAGAAAAGTAAATTATTTTTATGAGAAATACAAATATATTAATATTTCTTAAGCTAAAATTTAAGAAAATACATACTATGCAAATAACCAGGAGGGGTGAACTATGCAAAACACCCAGTTTGATAGGATTTTGCGGCGAATAGCAACGATATTATCGGTCGTGATTCTTTCCCTGTGCCTGATTTATGTATCTACAGGAATTTTATTGTCTTTTAATTACGAGCCGACAGCAGGCGGAGCCTATAGATCGTTGAGAATGATTGATACGCAAGTGGCTTATGGCTGGTTGTTCCATCGGTCTCATGATATTGCTGGTAATGCCATGATTGCGATCGCCTTAGTCCAAATAGTCATCATGTTTTTGGGACGACAATTCCGCCAGAGTTGGCTGATTGCCTGGGTGAGTGGTATTTTCTTTACCCTGAGTGCGATCGGTCTGGATTGGACGGCGATGATTTTAGATTGGACTCAAGAAGGATATTGGCGTTTTAATATCGAGTTGGGCAATATCGAAGCGATTCCCGCCGTTGGTACACTGTTGAGAGATATCCTCACAGGTGGCGGAGCTATTAGCAGCTTGACAGTCCTGCACCTGTACACGCTCCACAATTATTTTATTTCCGTTGCAGCGATAATTTTCGCTGTGGTACATTTGTCAGCTTTATTGTGGCAAGAACGGCAAATGTACGCAGAAACGAGGGAGGAAGTTATGCAACTGAAACAAGCAAGCGTAACTAGCTGAAAGTTAAAGCGCCTTTGCTAAAGGTACTTCTTCCACCTCTGGTAAAGTTTCTAAGACTAGAGGTGTGGATTGACTAGCACCGGATAAACGTTTTAATAGGTTCGGTCTGGGGTCATGTAATAGGTAGATAATGCGATCGCCTACTTCCCATTCTTGGTTTGCTGGGATAATTTGTAAGCGTTCTTCCCTTTCTACTAACAACGGTACTAACACCCCATTCCGAATTTTTTCTTGAATATGTTCTTGTTGACTAGTAAACTCCGATTCGCTCAGGGTAGTTGTGCCTAACTTCACCCGTCCATCATTGAGATATTCGTTCCAAGTCTTAATCGGCAAATCGGAAACAAAAGCTTGTTGGACTTTATTATTAGCCGAACCGTTCGCCTGAGGATCGCGGGGGAAAACAGCCAAAACGCGGGGCGGATTAAATTCCTCGGCTGCCCTTTCGGCTAAAACAAAGTTTACCTCACCATTACTAGTCATCGCCAAAAAAGTTCCCATCGATGCCAGTCCAGCTTCTTCTAATACCTCGCCATCCAGCGCACTGCTAGCAATCACCCGCAGATTTTGCGTTTCTGCTTGAGCAATACAATCTGGGTCAGTATCAATCAAAACGACATTTTCACCCCGTTCTTGGAAGAATCTGGCAATTAACAAACTCAAAGGATTACAACCAACAATCACTGCACCTGTAGCTTCTTGGGAAGTGATGCCCAAACAAGTCGCCACCCAACCAGCTGTTAATCCTTGACAAACCACCGTCATGATAATGGTGAGGAAAACTAAAGCTTTGATGGAATCACCACCATTAACCCCGCGCTGAGTGAGCAAAATCGCAAATAAGGACGCAACAGAGGCAGAGACAATTCCTCTAGGTGCAACCCAACTTAAAAATAGTTTCTGTCGCCAGTTTAAGTTACTGTTCCAAGTGCAGAACAAGATATTGACAGGGCGAACAACGAACATCAAGACCAATACAGTAAACAAGCTGCCCCAACCCAAAGCAAACACGCTGGCAATGGATAAATCAGCTGCTAACAGAATGAAGAGGACAGAAACGCTCAAAATCGTCAGTTGACCTTTGAAACTGCGTAAGGAACGTTCCTCTGGTACTGAAGAGTTAGCGAATACTGCCCCAGCAATGACAGTTGTCATTACACCCGATTCACTGCGAATCATCTGCGCTAGAGTAAATAAACTCCATAGCACCGCCAAAACCACTAGATTTTTTAACTCAGATGAAAGAAAATTGGCGCGTTTGAAAATCAAACTCATGAAATAACCACCAGCCGCACCGATGGCTGCACCAATACCCAACCGCATGAGTAACCCGATAATGGCTTTTACTGGGTCTGCATCACCGTTAACGATAGTGTCTAGCACCACAAAAGCTAAAATAGCGCCTACTGGGTCGATGAGAACTCCCTCACCTTCTAATAACGTCGCCACTTGCCTGTCTACATTGATTTGTTTGAGCAGAGGACTGATGACCGTCGGCCCTGTGACCACAATAATAGACGCGTAGAGAAAAGCTATATTCCAAGGAAATTCACCTAACCAGTGAGCTGCCATACTACCCCCAATAAGGGTGATTAGCGTCCCTAAGGTGACAAGCCGTTGCAGGCTGAGAGAAACTCTACCTAATTCGCGTAAATCTAAATTTAATCCACCTTCAAACAGAATGATTGCCGTTGCTAGGGCAACAATCACTTCCAGCCCTGTACCAAGTAATTGGGGATGTAATAACCCAACCCCATCAGTACCTAGAAAAATGCCCAACAACAGCAATATGACGATGCTGGGTACACGCAAATAAGCCGCTAGGACTTGAGCGCCGATGCCTGCAAAAACAGCGATCGCCATTTGTAGGGTGACTTCAAATGATGCTTCCATGTTTTAGATTTTGAGCGATTTCTTTCAAAATCCTTTGTAAAGAAAAGTAAATATCATCTTTACAGGTTACAACATCAGACAGTTTATACCTCGATGACTTTAGAGATTTTTTCATAGGTAGTTGCTAACACTACTCCATTTGTAGCTGATTAGCTATAAAACTGGAAGATTATTATTAGACACAGGAGAAGAAATCATAACAATTCAATGCTACTGAAAATATAACTGAGAATGTTCAGTATGTACTCAAAAGTAAGTGCTGATTAACAAATCATCACTTCCAATCCCCAGCGAATTTTGGATTTGCGATTTTAAATTTTAGATTTTTTCATCCCAAGTCGGAAATCTAAAATTACCCAGTTCCCAAGTCTCCAGTACCAATTCCCCATTCCCAATCCTATGCACCGTTTTTTATCTGGCCCGTTGAGTGTAGAACAATTGACGGTGAATATTGCAGGCTTGTCTGCATCGCTACAAGGTAAGAAGTTGGCGCATCTATCAGATTTTCATTACGATGGGTTACGTCTGTCGGAAGCAATGTTAGAAGAAGCGATCGCAGTTAGCAACCAAGTACAACCCGATTTAGTGTTACTCACCGGTGATTACGTCACTACTACCCCACAACCTATTCATCAGCTAGCCAAGAGGCTGCAACAACTCCAAAGTCATGCAGGTATCTACGCCATTCTGGGTAACCACGACCTTTATCAAAAAAATTCCCAAACAGAAATTACCCAAGCATTGACGAAAGCTGGTATTCAAGTTCTGTGGAATGAAATCACCTATCCCTTGGGAACAGAATTACCCATAGTGGGAATTGTTGATTATTACTATCGGGAATTTAATCCGGACTTGCTTTTGAAACAATTAGAACCCACCACACCGCGCATTGTTTTATGCCATAACCCAGACACCGCAGCTATGCTACAACCTTGGCGAGTAGATTTACAATTATCCGGCCATACTCACGGAGGGCAAATTGTTATTCCTGGCCTGGGGGCTGTGTTACCTTATCACAAGAAAATCGTCCGCAGAGTACCAATAAAAATACGGCGACTTTTTCCATTACTTTTCAAAGATTATTTTATAGTACGTCATCCAGAATGGTTACAAGGCTTACATCGCGTTGGCAAAAACCAGCTATATGTAAATCGTGGTTTAGGAACATATCTACCAGGACGCTTATTTTGTCCTCCAGAATTAACCGTAATTACACTAGAAGCTGAGTAATTTAGATGATAAACACCTGATTGTCTCAGATATCGGGTGTCATTTCATCGTGGCGTAAGTCAGCCACCTCTGGGAAAAGACGAAAATTGCCGCAAAAATCTAACTGTAAATTAAATATCATGCCCTGGGATACTAGTTTTTGATATTAAATGAGAGTTATTGTAAGCTTCTTTAAGTTTTAAGTTATTAGTTTTATTTTTGATAAGCTGTAGGCGCTGGTATGAGGAGTTCTAGCAAATTATGCACTGGTTTTTTACAGGACGTTTAAGCGTAGATAAAATAACGGTTAAGATTGCTAATCTTTCACCAAGTTTACAAGGTATGAAGTTAGTACAGTTGTCAGATTTTCATTATGATGGTTTGCGGCTATCAGAAGAAATGTTAGAGGAGGCGATCGCAGTTACTAACGAAGCTGAACCAGACTTAATACTATTAACTGGTGACTATGTGACCGATGATCCTACACCAATTAACCAACTCGCATTAAGACTTAAATACTTACAAAGTCGTTATGGTGTTTTTGCTGTACTAGGCAACCATGATATTCACTACAGTCACTCTCAAACCTTAATAACAAAAGCTTTAACAAGTATTGGTGTTAATGTTCTGTGGAATGAAATTGCTTATCCTTTGGGACATGAATTACCAATAGTTGGACTGGCTGACTATTGGTCAAAAGAATTTCATCCTGCATCGGTTATGAACAAACTCGATCCAACTACACCCCGGATTGTTTTATCTCATAACCCAGATACTGCGAAAATATTGGAACAATGGCGAGTTGATTTACAACTATCTGGTCATACTCATGGTGGACATATAGTTCTTCCTGGTATTGGCCCTGTTGTTTATCATTATAAAAAGCTTCTCAAAAAAGCCCCCAGAAAACTGCGGCGTTGGGTACCATTTTTACTAGGAGACTGCTCAAAAGTTGTACGCTATTGGGAATGGGCGCAGGGATTTCATCAAGTAACAAACAACCAACTATATGTTAATCGTGGACTAGGAACTTATCGTCCTGGGCGCTTATTTTGTCCGCCAGAAGTGACTGTAATTACCTTAACTTAGCCCAGAACAGACTGATCAAAAGAGTTTTGCAATCAACTTTTTCAGCTTTTACCTCTTGCTTTCCTCTATCAACTCAAATTTTTATTACTAATAAGATTAACCGCCATCAGCTAAGATAGAAAATCTCATTAGCAAATGGCGGTTTGGTAAATATACGATTGTTCAGAGAAGATAGGAAAAAACAGAATCAAACAACTCAACTAAGGTGGACATTATCCGCAATCAAACATCTCTAAAACCGTGCATCCTTGATTCCAATAGGCAGGCATTTCTGGCTGTAAGTTCAACACCTCCATAAAAAGCAATACACTCAAGGAGAAAACACTTTCAATGAGGATGCAACCAACGAGTTTAGAATTGCGAATACTTAAAACATTAGAGCGAGGAGGTACAGACCCTAAGTCTAAGATTTTTTAATGAACTTTTAACCTTTTTGTACCTTGCTCTTAATGTAGCACCATTTTTTTCTAGTGGTGTAGTTGTTTACTAAACTTCAATACCATTGATTTACTGTAATAATTTTAGAAATCTTTCTTAAAATTTCTGCCTTAGCTGAGTACTTTCCCCAGTCTTAGGGAACACCAAAAAATAAATTATCCGAAATTGATAGTTTGGTAGGGTGCGTCAGTATGAAGAATTTCTGAGTATAGTTAGGTTCTATCGCGCTGACACACACCACATTTTGGATATTTTTTTATCTGGAAGTCCCTTAGGATTATTTAGGAAAGGAATACAGCCAACGTTACTGGGTTCACCAAATACCGATAATTGAGTTGTTATTGACCAGGATTGCTGTTTTGATTAGCATCATCAGCACTAGAAGAACTGCTATTCACGCCACTTTGTGATTGGTCTCTAGCTTCGGGTGTAGTCGTTGGAGAGGAATTGGGTTGTCTATTTGTAGTAGGCGCGCTAGTTTGAGTTGGCTGAGGAGTAATAGCAGGTGCTGTCTCTCTTGCAGACGGTTGGGGTGGAATAGTTACATTAACCTGTGGCTGAGAATTTGTTGTTGAGGGTGGGACTTGTTGTTGGGGAATGACTACAGGAACTTCTCTAGTTCTTTCAATAATTGTTGTTTGTTGTGGTTGAGGAGATAGGGTAGGACTAGCGTTAACAGGTACAGGACTTTCTACTGGTGTGCTAGTTTCAACGGCTGCGTCGTTTTGATTAAAGTACCAAAATGCGCCAGCAATCAAACCCACTAAAGAGGTTAATAAAATACCAAGAATCAGCCCATTAGCGGCATTTTCATTATCACGTTCGACTTGATAGTTACGTTCAATATTACGTCCATTGACATAACCATTACGATAAGAATTATTTGGTGTTTCCGTTGTTCTTGTTACGTTAGTATGAGTATTACCATTGCTATCAGTGTAAACATCTCGGTTAACGCTTTGGTTATAAGTTTCGCGCTCATTAGGATTAGTCATAGTTTCTCGTTCCACTCCTTATTTTCATATTGGCAATATCAAGTTTTAGTAAATATCAAATAACTTACTAACCCTTGATATATTTACTGTTTAATTTGTAACTCTGTTTTAAGTATCCTCAGAATAACTTCTCAGCTTTTACTAACGGATCTACCTTGAGGTGAAAGCTCAATACATCGAAAGAATGAATATAAGCCGAATTTCGCTGGATTTTTCTACTTATTGACATAAATATTCAGTAGTTTTTCCGCGTTAGCTAATGTTTTTATGGTTGTGTGATATTGATTACTTATGTTGAAGGTGCGATAAAAATACCCCACTGTTGTTTTATGAATATTGAATTATTACTTAATACCGATTAAAGCTTTAGTAGTCTTTTGATTTTCTGGCATAATCTTGCGAGCAGAGATTTAGGCTTGGTCTTATATCTTGGTGATGATACATAAGCAGCTTTGGGAATTTTCCCTTCCAACTGTGCGGCTTTATTTAAATCGGAACTCGCTCTATATTCATAACCCAATTGAGAGCAAATGAATCCTCGGTATTTGTAGGCTGCAATGTAGCTGGGGTTGAGGCGAATTGCTTGGGTAAAATAGGCGATCGCTTCTTCATATTCTTTTTTGTCCACACTTTCCACACCCCAGTTGTAAAAAGTCTCTGCACCCCAACGATTAACCGATGCTTTCACAGGCTTTTTTGGTGGAGGCGTAGCTGAAGCTGGCTGCTCAACAGTTGGTGTTACAGATTTAACTCTGTTGTAAGCGGCGTTGATTTGTTTAATTTTTGTCTCGGCTTGCTGTTTTTGCTCGTCATCAACAAAGCGATCGGGATGCCAAATTTTAGCTAGCTTTCTATAGGCTTGCTTTACTTCTACTTGTGATGCACCAGGTTTTAAACCGAGAATTTCATAAGCATGACTGATATCAAGTTGTAAACCATCTCGCGGCTTGTCGTTAGACATCGCGCATACTAAAAAATATAACTACGTAAATCTATCTTAACTAAACTCTCAAGAGGTTTTATGAGATAGAATCTCTAAAATCGTTTGTGAATCACCACACTCCCGACTTTTTCAAAAATTCGCTAATCGAAACGTAAGTGCGATCGCCTACAATGTTCAAAACTCTGCAAACTCCCCATAGCGGATACCATTGGGACGGTAGTAGTCGCCGTTTCTTTGAAGGTTGGTATTACCGCGTGACTTTACCAGACTGCGGTCAAACCTTTGCTTTCATGTATTCCATCGAAGACCCCATTGGCGGTAAAGCCTACAGTGGTGGTGCAGCTCAAGTCCTTGGTGCTGATGATGAATATATTTGTCGGACTTTTCCCAATGTCAACCAATTTTGGGCTAGCTCAGATGTTCTGGCTTTGGGTCATTGGGGCGAAACAAACCTCAACACCAAACCTATTTATTTGTTACCAGCAGAGTTTGAACGCCATGTACAGCAAGGATACCAAGCTACAGCCACCCTCAATCAAGGCGTAATCACTGACCCTGCTACAGGTAACTATTGCCGTTGGCGTTACGAAATTCAACCGATATACGGCTGGGGAAATCAAAATAGTATCCAGCAATCGACTGCTGGATGGCTGTCCTTTTTACAGATTTTTGAACCCGGATGGCAAATTTTGATGGCTCATGGCTTGGCTACCGGCTGGATTGATTGGAATGGCAAAATCTACCAATTCCAGAATGCGCCAGCCTACGGGGAAAAAAATTGGGGTGGCGCTTTTCCGGAAAAATGGTTTTGGCTTAACTGCAACAGCTTTGATGGCGAACCTGACTTAGCTTTAACGGCTGGTGGTGGTAGACGTGGTGTACTGTGGTGGATGGAATCTGTAGCTATGATTGGGTTACATTATCAAGGCAAATTTTACGAATTCGTTCCTTGGAACTCGAAAGTAGAGTGGAATATTCAGCCTTGGGGTAGATGGCAAATGAAAGCGAAAAACTCAGATTATGAGGTTGAATTAACAGGAACTACCCATCTACCTGGTACAGACCTACGTGCGCCGACAGTCCAGGGTTTGCAATACTGCTGTCGAGACACTATGCAAGGAAAACTGAATGTAGAGTTACGACAAATCCGAGGGAAAAATCCTCTGGTCATCCTGAAAGCACACAGTTATCTTTGTGGTTTAGAAATAGGTGGTGATTCTTGGAGCAATTCTTGGCAGTCTAGTTAAAACTACTGCTATCATTGTATATGCTTCATAGTTGGGGCTGTAGCTCAGTTGGATAGAGCGAGCGCCTCCTAAGCGCTAGGTCGTGCGTTCAAGTCGCACCAGTCCCGTCACCACAAAATAGTTAAATCAAATAATTAGTCAGAAATCCTGTATGTAGGATAATGACTAATTATATGGAAACATTGTGCTAATACACATTAAATGATGAATTAGCTTGACGGTATTCCTGCCAGGGTAAATTTCGCCAAAGTCTGCTAACTTACATAGATATTTTTCTTATTTTGAGAGAAAATAACGCCCTCAACAAACAAAGTTATAGAGCCTTGAAGAATAATCTATTGTTTAGAGGTAAATCATTTTCATTTGCGGTGCTATTTTTACCGCTATTAATGTGGTTTGGATACCAAGAAGCTAAAAACGCCTACACACAACCCCAAGCCGTAATAGTTTTAGGTGGTTCGACTAGAAATCTAGAAAGAGAAAAGTTTACTGCTAGTTTTGCTCGTCAGCACCCAAATCTCCCAATTTGGATTTCTGGAGGTAGTCCACCTGTCTACACTAAACGGGTATTTAAGAAAGCTGGTATTGATACCAAGCGATTACATCTAGACTATGAAGCGGTAGACACTGTAACAAATTTTACTACATTAATTGACGAGTTACAATCTCGTGGTATTAAAAGCGTTTATTTAATTACGTCTGATTTCCATATGCGCCGCGCCTGTATCATTGGCGAAATAGTTTTAGGTAGTCGCGGAATTACCTTTAAACCAATCTCAGTTCCTTCAGAAAACTCTCCTGAACCAATTGAAAAATCTTTGCGTGATGGGGCCAGAGCTTTATTATGGGTGGCTACTGGTTATACAGGCGCGGATGAGAAACATAAGCGTTAATAATCAATAGTTTCCTTTTCTCCCACCTACCTTGTTTTATGGCCTTAGCAGTGGGAGTTACATAACCTATACTGCTATTTCCTGTATCAAAACATAGGGCTGTATTATCAGGGTGTTAAATCTTTTTTGCTGATTGATGTTCCATTCCCCCAGTTGCTCAGGAGACGGTTTACTGATTAATTGCTCATCAATCCATCGTTGAACTGAAGGTATATTATCACTAGCGATCGCTTCTCCCACATCTAACAAGTTCAAGTCTAGTGATACTAAAATCACTGCGTCTCTCTGTGCATGAGGAATTAGCCATTCCCACTCTGATTCATCTATAGTTTCTGATAACTCTGTTCTTAAATCTGACATGATTCTCTACTCTTATCCTCATATTTCGATTTTACATTAAATGGAAGATGAGAATTAAAGGGATGGCGTGGTAGAAGGAAAAATCAATAACTAATGACCTTTTTTAAATTTTGAACTGAAGCAAAGCGACTTGACTAATGACTAAACTTCAGATTTCATCTCATCAATTTCAAATAAAGATACAATAACTCCCGTGATTGGGATAGAGATAAAAACACCCAATAATCCTGCGACTCTCGCACCTACTAATAAAGCAAAAAATACTACTACCGGATTGAGATTTAGCGCTCCTTGCATAATGCGAGGAGAAATTAAATTATCTTGAATTTGCTGGAGGACTACACAAGCAACTAATACTTTTAATGCTAACCAAACATCTTGAGATAAGACAATTAAAGTAATTGTTCCCACACCTAGAGTAGCTCCAATACCGGGAATGATATCTAGTATTCCCACTATTACAGACAGTATTAAAGCAAAAGGTACTTGTAATAATAAGAAAATAATGAATGTTGAACTTGTTAAGAATAAGCACAATAATAACTGACCGCGAAAAAAACCTAGAAAACTACGCCGCATAATATTTGTAAATCTAATACGGCGTTTTTGCGGGATTATTTTGAGAGTAAAGTTCCAAAGCTTTTCACCGTCTAGCAACATGAAAAAAGCTACGACAGCAATTAAAATAAATGTCACAAAATTAGTGAGAAATTGTTGCACAATTGCCAAACTCGTAACTAGTGTTGATACAGCTTGGGTTCGCAATTGTTCTTGAATTACACTTAAATCTATTTGTAGATTGCGGTTACGTAATAAACCCTCTACTCTTTCCAAAAAAGGTAACAAAGAAGTTAAGAAAGCAGATATGCTATCAATTAATTGTTGACCCTGGGATAAAATTGCTATACCGACAGTAATCAGTAATCCTCCTAAAATCACTATGCTGATGAGGAAAATTACAACAACTGCAATGTTGTGGGGGAGAAAACGGCGTAGCCATTGTACAGGGTAGCTCAGTAAAAAAGCCAAAATAGCTGCAAACGTAAAAATGACAATTACTGTCTCAAAGTAAGCCAGAAGCTGTACGATAGCCCAACCAGCTGCAACTAACAGCAAAAAGCGGACTAGTGCCAAATTATTTAATCGATGCCACAGATTTTTGGCTTCAATACCGCTCATATACTGTGTAAAAAAAGTTGATTAATTGATTTTCAACATACAACAATAAAATAGCGATCGCTACCTACTTTCAGCAGATTTTTTCCCAGTGGATACTTAGCGCCCTAAATCGTGCATTTGATTAATGGCTGCGGCACACTTTTGTGTTATTGACTCTAACTCGTCTTTATTAGTAGAACTGGGAGTATCAATTAAATTACCAATTCTCACTGTTAGAGGCACTGCACGAGGTACAGAGGAACCTTTTTGTAAAATATTCTCCGAACCCCACAAACATACAGGTAATATCGGCGCTTTTGCTTTAGCTGCTAGTAGCGCTGCGCCTCTTTTGGGGTCACTAATACGACCATCAGGGGTGCGAGTACCTTCTAGGAACACACCAACAGCCCAGCCATTTTCCAGATATTCTAGAGCTGCGCGAATGGCATTGCGATCGGCGCTTCCTCTACTAACTGGGTAAGCACCATATAATTTAATCGCCTGGGCTAAAACAGGGATTTCAAATAATTCTTGCTTCGCCATGTATGCTACTGGACGACGCACACAATTAGAGACGATGGGCGGATCAAAGTAACTAGCATGATTACTCACAACTACTACAGGGCCTGATTGGGGGACATTTTCCACACCATAAATCCGACCCCGAAAGTAAGCGTGCAACATCGGACTAACAACTGACCACTTGAAGGCATGGTAAAGTGCCAGACTAATCAATGGTTCGCGGGTTCGGGACATAAGAACTTGGGGATTGGGGGTTGGGGATTGGGGCAGGCTTCCCTAATATAGGTTGCGGCAACGCGTAGCGTCCCGCAGGGAAGTCCGAACGGGGGCATGGTGAAAAGGGAAAAATTTTTGAGTAGCGTCTCGTAGAGAGGGAAAGCCTCTCGCCGCACTATTTCACTAATCCCCAGTATCTAATTTAGTAGTTCCGCAGCGTTGCGGATGTTTTTTAAAATTAAATTAGCAGTAGTGCGTTTAATCAAACCTGTTAGTACATTACCGGGGCCGATTTCCACAACTTTCTCAATGCCGTTGGCTGGTAAGGTTAAAGAAATTTCTCGCCAGCGTACTGAACCAGTCATTTGTTGGCTGAGGCGTTGTTTTAAAATTGTGGCATCAACTGCTGGCACTGGCTCGACATTTGATAATACGGGTACAGTAGCCTGTTGAAATTCTACAGTTTCCAGAATTTCTTGGAACTCCACAGCAGCTGTATTCATCAGGTGTGAATGAAATGCACCTGAAACTTTCAACGGGACAGCACGTTTGGCTTTGACTTGAGACATAACTGTCTGCACAGCTTCTGGAGTACCAGATATGACAACTTGCGCTGGACTATTATCGTTTGCTAGCACCACATCAGGAGTCTGGGCAATTACTGTTTCTAACTGTTCGCGGTCAAAATTCATCATAGCCGCCATCATGCCGCCTGCGGCGCTATCCATGAGTTCAGCTCGTCGCTTGACTAGTTTTAAACCAGCCGACCACTCAAAAACGCCGGCAGCGTAAAGGGCGATGTATTCTCCTAAACTATGACCAGCAACTAAATCTGGCTGGTGTCCCCGTTCTTTTGTTAGGTCTGCAAGGATACTCTCTACTACATAAAGACTGGGTTGGGTGTAGAGTGTCTGTGATAATTTTTCTTCGTTTTGGCAGATTTCGCTTACAGACCAACCTAAGATTGCTTCAGCTTGAGCAAATTTTTCTTTGGCAGTTGGTATATCTAGTAAGTCTGTTCCCATCCCCAGTGCTTGAGAACCTTGTCCGGGGAACACCCATGCGGTTTTTGTCATTTGTCAGTGGTCAGTTGTCAGTTGTCAGTTGTCAGAGACGCGATTAATCGCGTCTGTACAGTTGTCAGTTGTCAGTTGTCAGTTGTCATATCTTTTGACTCTGGACTATTGACTATTGACTAAATATCTATCTTCCCCATTGAAAAATTGCTGCACCCCATGTTAGACCGGCTCCAAAGCCGGATGTAGCAATGATATCGTTGGGTTTTATTTTGCCTTCTCGCACGGCTTCATCTAGGGCTATGGGTATGGAAGCGGCGGAGGTATTGCCGTAATTAGCAAGATTACTAATTACTTTGTGTGTAGGAATATTTAGGCGTTGAGCTACAGTATCAAGAATGCGTTGATTTGCTTGATGTAGTAGTAGCCAGTCGATTTGGTCAACAGTAATATTAGCTTCAAATAAAGCTTTATCAATGATTTCTGGGACTTTTTGAGCAGCAAAGCGGTAAACTTCTTTGCCGTTCATGGTTACGGGTTGATATGTGCCTTGAGTGATCTTGACGTTGGGGAGAATTTCTTGGGCAGTGCCTTGATAAGCTAGGTTGAGATAATGGTTTTGTGTCCCGTCACTTTTGAGGGCAAATCCTAATAAGCGATCGCTTTGGTTGGACTGCAATACAATAGCTCCAGCACCGTCACCAAATAGCACGCAAGTACGTCTGTCTTGCCAATCTACCCAACGGGAGAGGATATCAGCCCCGATCAACAGTACATTCTGATATACGCCAGTTCTGATAAATTGGGCTGCTGTGACTAGACCAAAGACGAAGCCGGAACAGGCTGCTGTTAAATCAAAGGCTACGGCTTTATTAGCTCCCAATTCAGCTTGGATTTTAGTAGCAGTACCGAACAGATCGTCAGGTGTGGAAGTTGCCAGTAAAATCAAATCTATATCGGATGCTGTAATTCCAGCCGAGGCGATCGCCTGTCTACTAGCTGCCGCCGCCAGACTGCTTAATGATTCAGTTGGTAGGGCTAAACGCCGTTGGCGGATTCCCGTTCTGGTACTTATCCACTCGTCTGATGTCTCTACCAGTTGGCTTAATTCTTCGTTGTGAAGGGAAGTTTCAGGTGCTGCTGAACCACTTCCAGTAATTGCGATGCCTAAGTTTTGCACTCCTAGTCTCCCAAGCTATCAGTTATTAGAGACGTTGTATAGAACGTCTGTAGATACTTAGTCATTAGTCATTTACTTTTGACTAATAACCCGCAGAACTGATGCTAATCGCTGGCGCTGTGTAGAATTTCATATTGGGATTGCAGTTGTTGCATCACTTGATTATCTACAGCTTCTTTTGCCATACGAATGGCATTAAATACTGAAGGCGCTTGAGAGCTACCGTGACCAATTAGACAAACACCTGATACCCCTAACAGCAAAGCACCACCGTGTTCTGCGTGATCCATGCGCTGCTTAATGCGCTTCAGGTTGGGTTTTAAAATGGCTGTACCGATTTGACCGTGTAAGCCTTGGGGCAATTCTTCCCGGAGGATTTGCAGAATTACTCCGCCGATCGCCTCCGCAAATTTGAGTAAAATATTGCCGACAAAGCCATCACACACAATCACGTCAAATTCGCCGGAAAGTACATCTCGCCCTTCGGCATTACCAATAAAATTGATGTTGGGGTTGTGCTTCAATAGTTGGTGAGTACGTAAGGCTAATTCGTTACCTTTGGTATCTTCCTCGCCAATATTCAACAAACCCACCTTGGGTGGTTCCCCTGTCCCTAAGACATATTGACTGTAAATTGACCCAATCACAGCAAACTGCTCTAAAAACTTAGGACGGCAGTCTACATTAGCTCCCACATCTAATATCAGTACAGGTTTGCCAGCTTTGATGGTGGGAAACACTGTACCAATTGCGGGGCGGTCAACTCCAGGTAATCGTCCCAAGCGGAGTAAAGCTGATGCCATAGCTGCACCAGAATGGCCAGCCGAGAATATGGCATCCGCCTGTTCTCGCTTGACTAAATCCATCGCCACATTAATAGAAGCCTTGCGCTTGCGTCTTACCGCGTTCAAAGGCTCCTCATCCATTGCGATCGCTTCCTCAGCAGGAACGATCTCCACCCTCTCCAAATTAGTTTTTGGTGGCAAGGCAGATGCAATTTGTTGGGGATCACCTACCAATAGTACTTTCACACCCAATTCCTCGCTTGCTCGCACTGCGCCAGCCACGATTTCATTGGGTGCGTGATCCCCTCCCATTGCGTCAATTGCTATCCGTACGCAAGTCGATCCCATTGCTCAAAGCTTCTAGAAACCTTACAAATTTTACCAGATGGCTTGGCTGAAAAATCTTAACTTTCTCACCACCGCATTTCTCTTGTGACAATTGCAACAAGTTTTAACGGCAAGCCCAAGATAGCACATTGTGAATAGGGGTGTAAGGGTGTAAGGGTGTGAGGGTGTGAGGGAAAAGAAATTTATTATTGCTTTCCCTACACCCCTATACCCCTAAACCCCTAAACCCCTATACCCCTAAACCCCTATTCACTCAATACCCAATCAACCAACAACCTTACGCCATAACCAGTTGCACCTGGGCCGTTGTAGCCGTTTTCTTTGTCTGCCCAAACTGGCCCGGCAATGTCTAAGTGCGCCCACGGGGTATCTTTGACAAACTGCTTGAGGAACAAAGCAGCCGTGATGGAACCACCAGGACGAGGCCCGGTGTTTTTCATGTCGGCAATGCCAGATTTTAGTCCTTCAAAATATTTTTCTTCTAATGGCATCCGCCAAATCTTTTCACCGGATTCGCTTGCGGCTTGCTCTAGTTGCCCGGCTAAGGCATCATCAGGAGTATACAACCCAGCAATGTCATCACCTAAGGCAATGACATTGGCACCGGTGAGGGTGGCTAAATCAACGATCGCATCTAATCCCAATTTGTCTGTATAGACTAGGGCATCTGCTAGGGTTAAACGCCCTTCAGCATCGGTGTTGTTTACTTCGATGGTTTTGCCATTGGATGCTGTCAGGATGTCTCCTGGGTGCATAGCCTTACCGCTAATCATGTTTTCGGTTACGGCTGAGATAAAGTGAACTTCTACATTTGGTTTGATTTGGGCAATGGCTTTGGCTGCGCCTAAGGTAGCGGCTGCACCTCCCATATCAATTTTCATGGTTTCGATACCGCTACCAGCGCCTTTAATGTTGAGTCCACCAGAATCGAAGGTTAAACCTTTACCGACAATTGCCAGTTTCCGCTTGGGTGTGCTTTCTGGTTTGTAGGTTAAGTGAATAAATTTAGGCGGTAAATCTGAGGCGAGGGCAACTCCTAAAAATGCACCCATGCCTAGTTTTTCACAATCTTCCTGCTCTAAAATTTCTATTTGTAAACCATAATCTTGGGCAATCTGTTGAGCCGTTTCTGCCATTGTAATTGGTGTGACGCTATTGGCTGGTGCTGCTACCAATTGGCGAGCCAAGATTACCCCAGAGACGATTTGATTTGCTCGGTTAATTGCTGCTTCTTGTCCGGCAAAACCTAGTAATTCTACTGTTTCGACTTGGGAACCTTTGTCGTCTGGGTCTGATTTAAAGCGATTATCTTGATAGAGCGCTAACTGCACACCTTCGGTAATTGCTTGGGCTGAGGCTGTAGGGTCATTATTCCATAAGGGAAAGCTCAGCCCGATAACTTTGCTTTTTTGTTTTTTGCCTACTTTACCTACAGCCGCCGCCGCACGTCTTAAGGTTTCTATTTTGAAGGCTTCCGTTTTGCCTAAACCCACCAAAATTATTTTCCGTACTGGGATATTAGAACTCACACGAGTAAAAACTGTGCTGTTGGCTTTGCCTGTAAATTCTTCTTCGGCAATTAGTTCTTTTAAAATACCAGCAAACTTTTCATCTAAACTCGCTAGTTCACCAGTTAACTCGACTGCATCTTCAAATAATGCGATCGCCAAAGTATCGCCTGCCCATTCTAGCAGAGGCTTATCACTCAGTTGAATTGCCATGTTGGGGTCTTGTCTATATATATATGCCTTCCTGTACCAGTATTGCTCAAAAATTTTGTTTCAGGATAGGGGGATTGGGGATTGGGGATTGGGGATTGGGAAGAGATAAAGAAGCAGACAAGCAGGGATCAAGGGAAGTATTGATCTAGAGGAAAATAACAGTTGACTGTTGACTATTGACCAATATCGAATTTCTTGGCGATCGCATTGATTATTTCTTGCTCTCGTGGTTTAGTCTGATAATCTAGTTCGGCAATTTTGCGACAACGGGCTAGTAAGGGGACGGCAAAATCACGGTTTAATTGATTCAGCAGCTGTTCTAGTGGTTGGGGTGATTTGATGTTTTGCTTGATGGCTGCTAAAGATGTGGGGCTGAGGTTGGCGGCTTGCAAGTCTGGTAGGATTTCTTCCCAAGTTTTCTCTGGATGGCTGGCTAGGATCATGTGAACTAATATCTGATCCATGATGGCTTCTTGAGCGATCGCTTTTTCTAAATATTTCTCGCTCTCGGCTTTTAAGTTTGCCAATGTCTCTGGGGAATTGATGGATGTTGCAGCGTCTAACTTGGCTTCGTAAAATCGACAAGCCGCATATCCTAAAGAATAGCTGAGTGTGGCATTGGAACTGGCAGCGATCGCCGCACCAGCAAAGGGGACATTTCTTAGTAAGGCTAATCCTGCTGCTTTCAGGAGACGATTTCCACCCAAGCCTAAACCAAAAATTGTCAAAAGTTCTCCTTTGCGAGCAGGGTCTTTTAAATCCAGTCCATAAGTAGCAGCAATCTGATAAAGCATTTCTGTCTGCAATTTCATTGTTGCGGCTAAATCCACTGCAAATAAGGCGGCGGCTACTCCAGGTAAAATGCTACTCGCTAGACCTACTCCACCGGATTTAGCTGCTTTGTCCATCATGATGCGGTGGGCAATTTGGCTTGGTGATTCCTGAGGATACTTTTGTTTGAGTTTGTTAACTGAGGCTGCGACTTTTTCTAAATCTACATTGTCACTTGCCCCAATTAGCCAATTAAGATTCAAAAATCCGGAAATTTTTCTAATCAGCCAATTATCACTGAGATGGTTGATGACGTTACCTGTTATTTGAGTACCTTGCTCAAATAAGTTTTGCGTTTGCTTAACCGTTGCTTGCCCAAGTTGAGCAACAGCATCTATTACAGATGGTTTAGTATTTTTTTCTATGTTTGCGGGTGGTTTGTCTGGCATTGCTTATCGTCATCCTTATCAGACCCTCTATTTTGGTTGTAGTCGATAATTGCAAGCCTTGACATCTATCAACCAGGACAATTCTCTGTATCTCTAGGGTTTAATATTTCCGCCACGGAGACACAGAGAGAAAACGTTATACATATCAAATTTTTTGTTGGGGAATTTTGAGATGAGAAATTTTGGGGCTTTTAATTTCTAAAAAGTTATTAACTTGGAGAATTTCATAGAGATTCACATCTTGCTCTAGCAAACAGGCGTGTCCACTGTTGGGTAGAATCACTTTCTGAGAATTAGAGATAATATTTGCTAGGCGCGTAGCTTCACTGACAGATGGTAACAGGCGATCGCTGCCACCAGCAATTAACAATGTTGCTTGAGTCAGAGAACGCAATTGCTCATCGCTGACATCAAATTCTCGCAATAAAGATAACCGCCAAAGCACAGTTTCAGGAGGAACATAACGCATAGTTTTTAGCAGTTCTTGGCGAATATTCCGAGAGATACGTTGCAAGGATGCCAAAAATGGTAATAAACCTAATGCGCCGGCATCATAAAGGCATTCGGGGACTAATTGCACCAGTTGAGACAGCCCATCTAACCAAGGACGTAGCTTAAAAGCTGAGGCGGAATTAATCAGAATTAGACGTTTAAATAAGTGGGGTGATTTAATGGCTACTTTCATCGCCAAACAACCTCCGAAAGACTCACCACACAAGTAGACTGCTC
This sequence comes from Anabaena sp. CCY 9910, assembly GCF_963920875.1. Classification (NCBI taxonomy): domain Bacteria; kingdom Bacillati; phylum Cyanobacteriota; class Cyanophyceae; order Nostocales; family Nostocaceae; genus Anabaena; species Anabaena sp. CCY 9910. The sequence goes on from NZ_CAWUDJ010000002.1 coordinate 168,766, forward strand.
TTTGGGAACTTTTTTCTAATTCTGCATGAATTAAGTCTAGGACGTTATTAGTGAGGACCTCCCAGCTAGTGAGGTCTTGGCGAGGGATCGCCAAACAACGGACATCAAAGCCAATTTCTAACCCCGCCGTTTGCGATCGCAATAATTGACCAGTTCCATCCATTCCCGGCAAATAGACGAACAACGGATACTCAGGTCGTACTCGTCTAGGAGTTAGGAAACACGGCTTTAGTTCAACGTCTGGCATTGTAAAATTCAAATTTTATTTGCTGTTTTTATAAACTTTACCCTATGTCAAGCTTATACTTTGTATCGATAGGACAATACAAGGATAAAGCTTTATAGTCCAGTTAAAATCATAGCCTGGACTGTATAAAACTTTTTTGAAGATACTTTGATTAATTAATGATTCTCCTAGAGGTTAATCTAGGAATCAATCAATTCAAAATTCGTCTTGAAAAGTTTCCTACGGCGGGAAACCCCTCCGGGTTCACCAGTTGCCTACGGAGGGAAACCCTCCTACAGCACTGGATTCACCGCCTACAGAACTTTTCGCAAAATTCAAAATTCAAAATAAAAAAAGATTTGCTAGTAAATTAAACAACTGGCTAATTATTCTTAAACCCCTACACCCTTAAACCCTTACACCCCTACACCCTTATTTTTTTCATGAGTAAGCTCTACTTAATAACAACCTTGAGCAAGTAAAGTAGCGATTTCATCATGGCAGTGTGTAGTTAGTTCAGCCACAACATTTTTCGCCTGTTTGCCGTGATATTGGTGGTGATGTTGGGCTGTAATCCAATAAGGACGACCGACTAAGACAGCCACCCGATGATAGATTACCAGGGGATGCCAACCATATTGATTGAATAATGGTTCGGAAGGATCGAACAAACTCAATAATTTTAGGGGAAAAGCCGAAGTGTTACTCTCTTCTAAGGAAGCGATCGCTACTGGTAACACTGCTAAGTTCTGGACTTGAGAACGTAACGCTAGATGAGCAAAGCCCCTGCGAAATTCCCCTACTTCATTGGCTGGAGTATATTTCACCATCGGATCAGCACCTTCAGGAAATACTCCCACCATTTGTTTTGTTTGTAGTAGCTTTTGTGACTGCACAAAAAAGCTTTGCTGACGATGTTGATTTTCTTCTAAAGGAAAGCAACCCAATTGTCCCGTGACAATCTCCCGCAATATTGGCACTTGTCCCATATAGTGATGACAAGCAAAACGAATCGGATTCGATAAAGCCGCCATTAACGTTAGTGCATCCATAAAACTGCGGTGATTGCTCACTATTAACAAACTAGCATCTTGGGGAATGCGATCCTCGTAATAGCGGAACATTTTAGTAGAGAGTGTGTTTAAGAATATCCGAGAAATATCTAGGGGGTTATTTGCACTCATGCCTGAACAATGTATTTTTTTGGGAAAATATCGCAGTTTATCTTGATTTAATTTTTACATTTCTTCACCCATACGTTGACCGTCTTAAGGTAGAAATGTTTTATCCACAAAAGCCGCTAAATTCCGTAGTTTGGAAGATTTGTGTTCTTCATCACCATAAACGCAATGAAAGCATTCTCCAAGATTATTAGTAGTTGATTTCAGTCTTTTATCTAGGGATTAGTTGGATTTATAGATATTACAAAATAAGACTTTGGATGGTAAATTTGCTAATATTAAAGTGTTATTTCAGCAAAAGGAGCTATTATCATATAATTGCGTAAGTTTGTTGATAGAAGTTAAGATATAAAACGTTTTTATAAGTTAATTTTTTATTTTGCATGAATCTAGTGAATAAATCAGAAAAAACATTTGCACTGACAACACCTCTGTATTATGTAAACGATGTTCCTCACATTGGCAGTGCCTACACAACAATGGCCGCAGACGCAGTGGCCAGGTTTCAGAAGCTATTAGGGCGTGATGTGCTGCTGATAACTGGTACAGATGAGCATGGACAAAAAATTCAGCGTTCAGCCGAGAGTTTAGGAAAAGCACCACAAGAGTTTTGTGACGAAATTGTCCCCAGCTTTATGAGTTTGTGGCAATTGTTGAATATTCAATACGATCGCTTCAGTCGAACTACGGCTGTCCGTCACAAAGCCATTGTAGACGAATTTTTTGCACGGGTGTGGCAGGCTGGCGACATCTACCAAGGACAGCAAAAAGGCTGGTATTGCGTATCTTGTGAAGAATTTAAAGAAGAAAGGGAACTGCTAGAAGGAAATCGCTGCCCTATTCATGTTAATAAAGAAGTTGAGTGGCGAGACGAACAAAACTACTTTTTCCGTCTCTCGAAATATCAAACTCAACTAGAAGAGTTTTACCAGTCTCATCCAGATTTTATCCAGCCGGAAAGCCGTCGTAATGAAGTCCTCAACTTTGTTAGCCAAGGTTTGCAAGACTTTTCCATTTCGCGGGTAAATCTAGATTGGGGTTTTCCAGTACCCACAGATTCAAAGCATACCTTATATGTTTGGTTCGATGCTTTGCTAGCTTACGTCACAGCATTGTTAGATCCAGAAGACGAACCAACCTTAGAAAATGCCCTAGCAAAATGGTGGCCAATCAACTTGCACCTCATTGGTAAGGATATCTTACGTTTCCATGCTGTTTACTGGCCAGCAATGCTGTTATCTGCTGGCTTACCTTTACCAGATAGAGTTTTTGGACATGGCTTTTTGACTAAAGATGGTCAAAAAATGGGCAAAAGTCTAGGTAATACTATAGATCCTGTAGGACTAGTCCAGCAGTATGGTAGTGATGCAGTTCGTTATTACTTCCTTAAGGAAATCGAATTTGGCAAAGATGGCGACTTTAATGAAGTTAGATTCATCAATGTGCTGAATGCAGATTTGGCAAATGATTTAGGTAATTTGCTCAATCGCACCCTGAACATGGTGAAAAAATACTGCGCTAATTATGCGTTATCAATTACCAATGAAGATATTCCTGCGGAAAATACGTTGAAAGCATTGGGTGTAGATTTAGGAGCAAAGGTCAAACAAGCTTACGAAGTGTTAGCTTTTAATCAAGCTTGTGGGGTTGTGCTTTCACTGGTGCAAGCCAGTAATAAGTTTATCGATGATCAAGCCCCTTGGTCATTATATAAACAAGGCCGACAACAGGAAGTAGAAACAGTACTGTACACTGTTTTAGAATCTGTGAGACTTGCCGCCTATCTTCTTTCTCCAGTGATTCCCAACATAAGTAGCAGTATTTATCAGCAACTGGGCTTTGGGATCAACTTTAATGAACAAACTGATATTACTCCTTTTGCGATTCATGCACAATGGGGTTTGCTATCTAATAAACAGCAGTTGGGTCAACCCCAACCCATTTTTAAACGCATAGAACAAACAAAAAACGTTTAATTGCTTTTAATTTTTGCTTAAAGCCAATTCAGTTCAATTTCTTAATTCTTTTCCCAGAAAATCAACGGGGCTGAACTGTATCTTAGCCCCGAAAAATTATCATAAGTCGATCTAAAAAATCAAAATTGATAATTAGTATCAGAAATAACAAGGATAAAATTGAGGTATGACATCAATGTTGAATAACTTGGAAAATGATTCAATATTTACACCAGAACAGGTTTTAGAAAATCGAGGGCGGGTTGCCATTTTCATTGATGGGTCAAATCTATTCTACGCTGCTTTGCAATTAGGAATTGAAATAGATTACACGAAATTGCTATGTCGTTTGACTGGTGGTTCTCGACTGTTGCGGGCTTTTTTCTACACCGGTGTAGACAGAACTAATGAAAAGCAGCAAGGGTTTTTGTTGTGGATGCGCCGTAATGGTTACCGTGTGATTGCTAAAGATTTGGTACAGTTGCCAGACGGTTCCAAAAAAGCCAACCTAGACGTAGAAATAGCTGTAGATATGATGGCTTTAGTTGATTCTTACGATACGGCTGTACTAGTCAGTGGTGACGGGGATCTGGCTTATGCAGTCAATTCTGTTAGTTATCGTGGCGTGCGGGTAGAAGTTGTGAGCTTACGCTCTATGACTAGTGATAGCTTAATTAATGTGAGCGATCGCTATATTGATTTAGAGGCTATCAAAGAAGATATCCAGAAAACCCCTCGCCAAAGCTATCCTTATCGACCTTTATCTAGCATGGGTTTTTTAGATGATCCCAGAGATAGCGATGGACACCTAGAAATGCAGGATTAATGACATTTTCACAAGCTAGACAACAAAAAAGTATAAACTTAAACCAACGGGGGGAATCAACAAAACTTCCCCCCGCTTCTGTTTTTGATAGCAGTTTGCTTTGATTTTAAAAATAGCTTGCGGTAAGGCAAAGGAGAAATTAAACATTAGCAATTACTAACTTCAACAGACCATACAATTATTTAATTAGACATGATGTTCAAGAAAGTAAATTGGTATCACCTGCCTTTGACTATTTTTTTAATTATTGCTTTAGTAGCTTGTGGGGTTAAATCTCCCAATAATACCCAATCAAATAATTCTGATACGACTAACCGAGAGAGTAATTTGACCTTCTTTGATGTCATCTTAGAACAAGCAGATGAAGTTGGTAGACCAGTCTGGAGAGTTAAGGCAAAACAGGCACAATATACCAAAGAAAAACAAATAGGTGAAGCGGAAAGCCCTTATGGGGAACTTTATCAAGATGGAAAAGTAGTTTATCAAGTCAAGGCCGAGAAAGCTGACATCGAACAAGATGGTAAGCAATTATTTCTCAAAGGCAAAATAGTGGCTACAGATCCAAAAAATGGTATTGTTTTATACGGTAATGAATTGGAATGGCGACCTCAAGAAGACTTATTGATTGTTCGTAATAAAATTAATGGTACTCACAAACAAGTACAAGCAGTAGCCCAGGAAGCCAGAGTAAAAACCCGTGAACAACGAATGGAATTTTCTGGTCAAGTAGTGGCTAACTCTGTTGATCCCCAAATGCAGATGCGTACTGAACATTTGATTTGGCAGATTCAAGAACAAAAACTAATAGGCGATCGCCCAATTCAAATTGACCGCTACAAAAACAAACAAATTAGCGATCGCGGTCGGGGTAACTCGGCTGAAGTAAACTTAAAGACCAAGATTGCCACAATTAATAAAAATGCCCAAATAGATTTACTAGAACCACCAGCCCAAATCACCAGTAACTCCATGAATTGGAATATGAACACGGAAACAGTCACGACTAAATCCCCTATCCGTATATTCCAACGTGTGGAGAACTTAACGGTGACAGCCAATCAGGGAGAAATGAGAATACCGCAAAAAACAGCTTATTTAACAGGAAATGTGAATGCTGTGGGGAAACGTCGTCAGACTCTCAACTCTCAAAAACTAACATGGTATCTTGACAGAAAACTTGTAGAAGCCCAAGAAAATGTAGTTTATCGACAAGTTGATCCAGCCCTGACATTTAAAGGTGAAACAGCTGTTGGTAATCTGGATACGGAAAATATAGTGGTTAAAGGCGGAAATTCTGGCGATCGCGTAGTTACAGAGATTATTCCACAAGAACCAAGCACGAGGAATTAATACTACAAAGCATAATTTAAAACTCCCCGTTCGAGGGAGGTTGAACTAATTTCCAAACTAAGTAATAGTCATCTCCATACACAAGATTTGGCCTTAACTGATACTTTCTAGCTATTTGCAATCGCCAAGCATTTGTGGGGTTGAGCAGGAAAATATCAGTAAAATCATTAGGTATGATAGGCACAGTTTGATCCGGTACTAATTGAAATCGTGCCTTTGGTTCTAAAAGATAACTTAAAGAAACAACATTGCCATAATTAATCTCAGAAAAATTAGTAATTAATAATGGACGATATTTTTGATTAATAAATCTAGCAATTTGAGGATTACCGGAACTTACGCCCTTACTCCACCAAGTGTCTGCTTGGTAATATACTCTGGAAGAAATTAAGCTAAAAATAATTAACAGTCCAATAACTATTTGCCAGATTCTTCGATGTGACACCTTACCGTTATACATCTGTGTAGCGAGTAAGTAGGCAACAACAATTTGTATACCTAAATAAGATGGTAGTAAATAAGGTTCGTAACCCGGACTAATGCGACCAGAAGCCAAATTTGGTAAGATTAATGGCAAAGCAGGTACTACAATTAAAGTAATGATAAATAACCAAACTTGGTAGTTAGTTGTGCGACATAAAAAATAAATAGCGTATGCGGCTAAAATTAAAAAAATAGCGGATATTAAATAATTAATTGGATTATCTAAACTAATATTTAAATCAAAAAAACTCCTACTCATCTGTACGAGTAAGAAAGGAATTAGGGGTATGATATTTGGGTCTGAATTATTTGTGCCATCTGATGAGAGGACAAATTGGAAGAATTTAGCAAAAACCACCAATAACCAAGGAAAAAACGCGAAAACAGCGAAAATCGTGGCTATCAGGTAATATCTAACAGTTTCGGTCAAGCGTAGTTTAGCAACTAACACTACATAAATACCATGAGCGATCGCCACAAAGATAGTCCACAAGCAAGTATACAAACTCAGTGTCAGTGTAATCACATAGATTCCCCAGGTTGTGAAGGGATCTGATTTCTGGTTTGATTGCAGACGTATCGCTCTTAGTAATGCAGTGCTAGCAAGTATGATAGTGACTAACCAAAGGATATACTCCCTGCCTTCTTGGGCGTATACTAGGTGCATGGGTGAGTTAGCCATGAGAGCGATCGCTAAACTAGGCAGCGATAAAGTCACATTAAATAACTCTCGACAAAACCAATAAAGGCACGGAAAAACTAATAAACTAATTAGTGCTGATAAATATCTAATTACAGTTACAGAATTGCCAAATCTTTCCACCCAAAACCTAGCTATTATAAAATATAACGGTGATTTCTCTGGACTTTCAATTATGAGAGACATCACTGTGTCACTAATATTTTTATTCAAATTGGGGCTTTGAAATTCCGTAAAGTTTGCCCTAGAGATTACCTGACCGTTAAATAATTGCTGTTTTACTTCAGCTAAAGTATAGCCAGAAATTCTTAAAGAAGTATAGCTTTCATCTAAAGAATATACTTTCCTCTCAACATATACAAATCGGAATAATATACACATTACTAAAAGTAAAATCATTAAAAACCGCAACCAACTCGGCACGAGTTTTATATGCCGCATACATAGTTTTCTCAAGAATTATTTATGAACTGTTGGAGACTATTTATCTAAAATATTTTGATAATTCCATCTGGTAAATTCTTTAATGTTAGCTATAGTCAAAAAATCAATAGTTTTAAATTCACGGTCTATTGCTGGTAAACTACAAATCCTTGCTCCAACATTTAGATACGCTTGCAAAATATTGGGAATATCTACACGACAAACATCAGAGGATTTGTGTGGAATATCTACATAAAATTGTGCATGAGGAAATACCAAAATATCCTTATGTATCAAATTATGTTTTTCAAAATAGTGATAAGCACAAGCAGCTTCCCAAGAACATTGTGTTAGTAATGAAGCACATCCAAAAAAATACTTACTGCAATTCAAAATAAGATAGTCTGCTAACCCTTTCCATAATAATAAAAGAGATTGAAAACTGCGGTATTCTTTAGCAATACAAGCGCGTCCCACCTCTACAGAAACCTTTAATACAGATTCAGGTATAGTTTTCAGTTCAAATATATCAGCAGCATCAAATCCTAATCCTTGAGAAGCCATTTTATAGGTTTGCATTCTATAAGTACCTATAGTTTTTCCCGTAAGTTTGGAAATTAGCATTAAATGATGGCAAACTGTATCAAATTCGTCTTGATCCATTTTAGTCAAATTAGAATCAGCCAAACCTAAACCTAACTCCACATTAAAAACTTCAAACCTTAAGCAAAAAATTGATGCTAATTCTTCTTCGGTTTCAGCAAGTTTAAGAATATATCTATCAGTTTCTAGGATAGGAAAATCTTGGATAATAGTGGGAGGACGAAGTGGGTACTTGATGTGGTGATATGAAATTTCCATCTGTCTTCCAACTTAAAGATGTGAAAATATACTAACTTTTGTGATTTACTTGCTATACAAACAGAGCATTTTATGTATTAGCGTGTCAAAGCGACATTCATGCAGTTTTGGAAAACAACTTGCTCCAAAAGGTTAAAAGTTGCAATGTCGTTTTATTATGCACCCAAATTATCATTAAAATCTGGCACTAGGATACAGAATTTTCTGAATATCAAGTTTAGATAACTGTTGACCCTCTAATGATATTCATAGGGCTTACGCAAGTGTCATAATCAAACTAACTGTACGGTGCATCAGACCCAATAATTTCGTATAAATTAAGGAATCTTTCACATCTGATGCACCCTACTATTGTGCCAATTGTGTAAGTTCTGATTCAGTAAAATTCGTAACTCGTAATATCATGATTAATTACGAATTACGAATTAAAAATTACAAAATAAATTACTCAATTGTGTTGAGTACTAGTGTAGCGAACCCTAGTACCAGCCCACAGTAATTTCTCTCGCAACGTTTGATAGTAGGAATTATTTTCCCGTAACACAATAAATTTTGCCCGACAATCAGCCATACGGATATCAACGCGATGTGCAGGCCAAATTGAAGTAGCTAAAACCCCATCCATCCACAATTTGGTACTTAAATCATAGTCTCCCAAAGGCCAGATACTGACAACAGAACCTGCGGGAAGTATGAGAGGGCGACTAGAAAGACTCATAGGGCAAATAGGCGTGATGGTAATTGCCTCCATACCATCGTGCATAATGGGGCCACTTGCAGAAACGGTGTAACCAGTTGAACCTGTGGGTGTGGAAATAATCAATCCATCGCCTACATATTGATCTACTACCTCACCATCAATTTCCATTTCTAGAATAGAGGTAATCATGCGATCGGCTGAGGCTGGTTTGACGCAAAATTCATTTAACCCAAGATATCGTTCCGTAACTGGTTCCAAATTCGTTCGGTGTCCTTCATAAACCGCCGCTTGCAACATCATCCGCCGTTGAATAGCGTAGCGGTCTTCAAATAGACGATCCCAAACTTTCTCTGTGTCTTGAAATTCATCAACTGACTCAGTTAAAAAGCCCAGATGACCCCCCACATTGACACCAAGAATGGGGATACCAGCTGGGGCTAAATGTCTGGCACTAGTTAAAACAGTGCCGTCACCACCTAAGACAATTGCCAGATCAATTGGTTGACTAGCTGAAGCCAAAAACACCGGATAAGGGTTATCTTTTGGCCCACTAGGTCCCATTAAGACCTGACAATTGCGATTTTCTAGCTGCTTGGCGCAGAGTTCTGCCCAACGTTTGCTTTGGGAATCTCGCGCCTTATAAGCAATGATTACCTGCTTGAGTTGCACACGCAATTACCATTTCAGGAGATTAAACTGCTCCATATCGACGGTATCGCGGTTGCGATAAATGGCCAGCACGATCGCTAAACCAACCGCCGCTTCAGCAGCTGCCACGGTAATCACAAACACTGTGAAAACCTGACCTTTAATTAATGTTGAGTCAAGATAGTTGGAAAATGCCATTAAATTCAGATTAACAGCATTCAACAGTAATTCAATTGACATCAACACGCGTACAGCGTTACGGCTGGTAATCAAACCATAGATGCCAATGCAAAATAAAGCTGCTGCAAGTAATAAAAAGTACTGAAGTTGCATGAATCTTTGTCTTCCTTGTGAAAATCTGGCTTGTTGTTACTCTTGAGTTTCGCTACCAGCGCCTACTAATTCTCTGGGGCGTTCTGGTAATGTCAACACGGTTTGAGGTAAGTCAGATGGTGTTACTTCAGGCAGGTACTCACGACGTGCCAAAATAATTGCTCCCACCATCGCCATTAACAACAAAACAGAAGCCAGTTCAAAAGGTAGCAAGAAGTCACTAAAGAAATGCTCTCCAATCACAATTATCGAGCCATCCCCTGCTTTAGGAGTGGTTGAGTAAGCCCAAGGTGTAGCTAACACCATAGTGCTTAACAACGCAAATAATCCCACACTAACGATCGCTGTCAAAATTTTCCGTATCCCAGCGCTAGGATAAGGTGTAAAATCCTGCCGCTTGTTCACCAACATAATAGCAAACAAAATCAACACGTTTACCGCCCCAACATAAACCAGAACTTGGGCGGCGGCGACGAAATCACCATTTAGCAACAGGTACATTCCAGCAATACTGATGAATACACCTCCCAGTAAAAAGGCAGAATAGACGATGCTGGTTGCTAGAACCACACCAAGGGCGGTTCCGATCAACATCGTAGCTAGTATGCCAAAGGAAACAACCTGTACTCCTTCCGCTAGATTCACTTTTTTTTCCTCTGTCAGTTGTTAGTTGTCAGTTGTCAGTTGTCAGTCGCTATTTCATATTTTTTGCCACTGACTACTGACTACCGACTATTGACTACTATCATGCTTCTGTTTTTTCTACCAAGTCTTCTGGACGTGCGCCAGCGCGGGGCGCATTGGCGGGTAGGTCGTGGGGGTCAAGTACACCTTTAGGTAGGTAAACGAGTTCCCGGAGTGGTGTCACCATCGGGTCGTCGGTAACTTTGTAGGGGAGACGACCTAAGGCCACATTATCATAATTGAGTTCATGGCGATCGTAAGTCGCCAGCTCGTACTCTTCTGTCATTGATAGACAGTTTGTTGGGCAGTACTCAACACAGTTACCGCAGAAAATACAGACACCAAAATCGATACTATAGTGGTTAAGTTTTTTCTTCTTGGTAGCTTTGTCGAATTCCCAATCAACTACAGGTAAATTGATAGGACAAACCCTTACACAAACTTCACAAGCGATGCACTTGTCAAATTCGTAGTGAATCCGACCACGAAACCGTTCACCAGGAATGAGTTTTTCGTAGGGGTACTGTACAGTAACAGGACGGCGGCGCATATGGTCGAAAGTCACAGATAGCCCTTGACCAATGTAACGACCGGCTTGTACTGCTTCTTTGGCGTAATCACCAACTTGCTTGAGGAACTTTAGCATTTTGTGTCTCTCTACTCTTTTGAGGTAATTGGTAATTGGTAACAGGTAATTGGTAATGATTTTTCCATTACCGATTACCGATTACCGATTACCCGCCGAAGGCGACGGGAAAAGCCAGTTTCAGGGCTGCGGTTAAAAGTAGGTTCACTAAGCCAACTGGTAACAAAAACTTCCATCCTAAATCTAACAACTGGTCAATCCTTACCCGTGGTACTGTCCAACGCAAGAGGATGGCGATAAATACTAAAAAGTAAGCCTTGACTAAGGTCATGGTGATACCTAAGGCAGCGCTGACCACCTGTAATACAGGATTTGCCTCGCTGACTCCCACCAAATTAGCTAAGACATTGATGGGAATGGGAAAATCCCAACCACCCAAGTACAATACTGCTACCAAAAGAGCCGACAGGACTAAGTTAACGTAGGAACTTAGGTAGAACAGCGCAAATTTCATCCCTGAGTATTCAGTTTGATAGCCTGCTACTAATTCTTCTTCTGCTTCTGGTAAGTCGAAGGGCAAACGTTCGCATTCTGCAAGGGCAGCTATCCAAAAGATGAGAAAGCCAAGGGGTTGTCGCCAAATGTTCCAGCCCAAAATACCGTAGCCAGATTGTTGGTTAACAATGTCTACAGTACTGAGGCTGTTAGACATCATGACGATCGCCAACACACTCAGCGCCAAGGGAATTTCATAACTAATTGATTGCGCTGCTGCTCGCAAACCCCCTAGTAGAGAATACTTGTTATTGGAAGAGTAGCCAGCCATTAACAAGCCAATGGGTTGGATGCTAGATAAAGCAATCCACAAGAATATCCCTGTACCTATGTTAGTAATGACAATATTCTGTCCAAAAGGAACAATCAAATAAGACAGAAATACTGGCAAGACTACAAGAATCGGGCCGAGGGTAAATAGCCAAGGGTCTGCCTGAGCCGGTACAATATCTTCTTTAAATACCAGCTTGAGACCATCGGCTACTGGAGCCAGCAAGCCCAAAGGCCCAATGTATTCAGGGCCAATCCGTTGTTGTGCGGCTGCCGAAATCTTCCGTTCTAGCCAAACACAAACCAGTACGCCCACCGTCGCCCCAATCAGCATCAGGATCATGGGCAGAGGCATCCAAATCGCTTTAGCTGTTCCTGGTGGGATTCCTAAATCCATTAGGGATTTAATAAACGTTCCTTGGAGGTCAATTCCTGAATTCATGTTTTCGCTCTTTAAGTCATCAAGTCATGGCGAGTTACAATCATTAGTTAAACTAATACCTGCAACCACACCCATTAATATCTCTGCTGAGATGACACCTGATTGAAGATTTGTTGCCATTTCCCATGCCTAGTATATCGCCGGATGGTTTTAGGCTTTTGTAACTCTATGAGAACTTCTACTTATAGGTAGGATTGAGTGGGACTATGGGGCATGAGGAAGCATAGGGGGAAGAGAGGCAGAAGAGAACGAGGGAGACTATGGTTGACCTTTCCGCCTCTGCTCCCCTGCTGCCTATGAATCCTAATTTTTATCCCTAATTCCCAGTGCTTCACAAAAGCATCAGAAAAACGCCGCTTCCATTTTGGTAACGGTTATCAGCTGGCTATTAATTTACTGATTCCCCAGCTTTTAACGTTGGTCAATGGGGGTGTAAGTAACACTGTGTTTGCCGTTATAAACCTGGGTAGGACGGAAGATGCGGTTTTCTTCAAGTTGTTCTTTCCAGTGGGCTAACCAACCAGCCACACGAGCGATCGCAAAGATTGGTGTAAACAAGTCTGTAGGAATACCCATCTTCCTGTACACCAAACCTGAGTAAAAGTCAACATTGGGATAAATCCCTTTATGACCAAGCTTCTCTTCGACTACCCGTTCCATTTCTTGGGCGATGTCGTAATACTTATCCGCGCCGAACTTGGCAAACAACTGTTCTGCGAGACCTTGCAAAATTGTTGCCCGTGGGTCTTTCACCTTGTAAACACGATGTCCAAAGCCCATGAGCTTGTCTTTCCGTTGCAACCTCTCTTCGACATAAGAACGCACATTCTCCACGGAACCGATTTCTTCCAACATCTGAATTACTTCTTCATTGGCTCCACCGTGTAAAGGCCCTCCCAAGGTTCCCACAGCGCTAGCAACCACCGCATAGGGGTCGGTCAAGGTTGAAGCTGTTACCCTAGCACTGAAGGTAGAAGCATTCATAGTATGCTCGACATGGAGAATCAAGCAGATATCAAAGATTTTTGCCGCCAAAGCATCCGGTTCTTTCTCGTTGAGCATGTAGAGAAAATTGGCGGAATAATCTAAATCATCGCGGGGTTTAACGGGGTCATTGCCTTTCCGCATCAACTGGAATGCAGCTACCATCGTTGGAATAGTAGCTATTAAGCGCACTACAGCATCCCGAATATAGACAGGATTGTGCAAATCTCGACGGGAGTAAAACAAGCCTAAAGCCGCAGCAGAGGCTTGGAGTGCATCCATTGGATGACCCGATTCGGGGAAGCACTTCATCATATCCCGAATCCGGTATTTAATCCGCCGATGAAGACGGACTTCCTCCTCAAATACTTGCAATTCTTCTTTTGTTGGCAACTCACCCCAGATTAAAAGATAAGCAGTTTCCAGAAAAGTACTCTTCTGGGCTAAATCCTCAATCCGGATGCCACGATATTCTAGTATTCCCTTTTGCCCATCTACATAACTGATACTCGATTGGGCGGCGGGAATGCCTTCTAAACCAGGCTTATATTCGCACACCATCATGGCAACACCATTTGCTTAGTGAAATATCTGATCAAGCTAACTTACCAGAAATTATTGCCGCCATAACACTAGCCTAGCTCACAACAATTCTTGGCAGAACTAACGCAACGAGACTCTCCGTCTTAGGGGGCATCAGGAATTAAGAGTGTGGGAGTGTAAGGGTTGTGAATCCTGCACTTCTACACCCCCAAACCCCAAACCCTCCAAAACCCTCGATTTTTCGTTTTCATGCGTCAGTCCTACTTAGGGTAAAAGTTGGAGAACAGTTATAGCAAGTACCTGGGTGGTGTCAACCAGAACATCTGACTACGACCCACAGGTGAACCTATTTCTGGTAGTTTTAATCCGATCATACCTGCTTTTTTCAGGACTAAGCTGTCTTTGGCTTCCCCCCATAGGAGAATTTCTGCCCAGTTACTTAAACAAGGCTCATGTCCCACGATCGCAATTTGGGCATTTTCAGGAAAATTTCTGGGTTTTAACCAATAATCCAGCCAATTAAAGATATTGCCATTGGGTGCAAGATGGTTGGATTCTTCTAGCTGACAACTGAGTCCAGACGCTACAAGAATTTCTGCTGTTTGGTGAGCGCGCATTAACGGGCTAGTGACAATTAAGTCAAATTGCTGCCCTAATTCTACAAGACGGTGAGCAACTTTCTCAGTTTTTTGTTTTCCTTCCTTGGTAAGCTCACGTTCCTCATCTTTTATACCAGTTTTTTGTTCTTCAGCGATGCCATGACGAATGAGGTAAAGTTCCATATTTTTAGGTGTGAGCGATCGCCATAAATATCTTGTAATACCTGAGAAATACTAGTAATTACATCTTACTCCAGCATACGTAATTACAACAGCCGTAACATTCCTAGTCTATATATATGTATTATTTAAAATTTTAGATTTATTTAAGTATTAATACCGAATTTTCTGATATGTAGAGCAAAATTACCGTAAATATATCATGTTCATTGCCAGTTCTTTCCCTTAAGCTCATGGCATAAAACCCCATACCTCAGTATAAACACTTATGCGATTACACATAATACTTGGCCCAACCAGCACAGGTAAGACAGATCGCTCCGTTGTTTTAGCCAAACAAACCAAAGCTCCAGTGATTGTACTAGACCGCATTCAGATTTATCAGGAACTAGCAACTGGTAGCGGCAGGCCACTGATTGATGAACTTGAGGGAACGACTCGGATATATCTTGAAGAACGTCAGCTAGCAGACGGTAATCTGAATACACTTGAGTCATTATCGTTGGCCTTGCAGCACATCGACCGACTCTCATCACAACATAAATTGCTGATTCTAGAGGGAGGGTCGATATCACTCTGCACAGCTTTATGGAAGAGCCGAATTCTAGAGAATTATCAAACCACTATTGAGTATATGAAAATCGAGAACGAGGAACTTTATCAAAGTCGATTGTGGAGGCGTATGCAGAATGCACTGATATCGAATCCCCGACGACCATCACTTATAGAAGAACTGTCCAGGGTATGGCAAGATCCTGACAAATTGGCATTTGTACAAACAGTGGTTGGCTATGATGTGTTGATCCACTGGTGCCAAAAATATAATCTTTCACCAGATCAGATGTGGAAGAGTTTTCAAGATAATTCGTTCTACATTAATCTGATGCAGGAAATGTTTTTAGCTTATATGCAGTACTCACAAAACCAACGTAAAGCTTTTGATCACCTTGTAGTTGAATATCAACAAAAAACAGCCTTGTTTGCTAGCACTGTGAAGTTTTAAATGGTGCTAATACTTCTATTTACCGACAGAACATAAGTAAAATAACAAAATTTTCATCGGTTGCTAGCCAAGATTAATCAAACCCAAATTTTAACGATCCAAAATCAGAATTAAGGATTTCAGTCAGCATTTATGGGGTATAAAGGAGTAAAAGTTCTCAATATTGACACTATTACTCCCTTACAGTTTCATTATCTGTGGTATTCTTTGTCCTAGAGCTTGGCAGACTGTTGTTATCATTTCATTACAGAGACGAAAGTTCTGAGCGACCTTATATTGGATATGGGGAGGCAACACGGAGCATCATCTGCATGACAAGCATCAGCGAAGATATTACTGACGGCAATCAAGCTGAAGCGGCACTGCGTGAAAGTGAAGCTAAATTTCGTTCGCTGATTCAAAATAGCTCTGACATCATTGGTATTTTTGAATCAGATGGAACTATTCGCTACGAAAGTCCATCTGTTGAAAGAATTCTAGGATATAAACCAGAAGAACTAGTCGGTAAAAACGCTTTTGATTTTATTCATCCCGATGATATTGCTGGTAGTTCTGAAAGCTTTAATTACTTAATCCAAAATTTAGGCGCGACTGTACTAGTAGAGTCGCGTTTTCGACGCAAAGATGGTTCATGGTGTTTTCTCGAATCAACCGGTAGTAATCTTCTAGCAGAGCCATCTGTGAAAGGCATAGTTATTAATTCTCGTGATATTACCGATCGCAAGCTAGCAGAAGAGCGATTAGTTCATGATGCCCTACATGATGTATTAACAGGGTTGCCAAATAGAGTTTTATTCATAGACCGCTTAAGACGTGCAGTTGAGTATGCAAAACGATATTCGGATCATCTGTTTGCGGTGCTGTTCCTCGATTTGGATCGCTTCAAGTTTATCAACGACAGCCTGGGACACACAATTGGCGATCAATTACTGGTGATTATTGCTCAAAGGCTGATAGAGTGTCTGCGACCTACAGATATAGCTGCACGCTTTGGCGGAGATGAGTTCATCATTCTGCTAGAAGGTATTCAAGACATTAGTGACACAGTGCGTGTCGTTGAGCGAATACAGGAGAAATTGTTAGTTCCGGTGGATTTAAGTGGCCATGAAATTTTTACCACAGCTAGTATCGGTATTAGTTTGAGTGCCACAGGTTATGAGCAACCAGAAGACCTTTTACGTAACGCCGATATTGCGATGTACCGAGCTAAGGCGCGGGGTAAGGCGTGTTACGAAATATTTAATAGTGAGATGCACGTTCAGATAGTGGAACGTTTGCAGCTAGAAAACGACTTACGCAAAGCAATTGAACGTCATGAGTTCCTAGTTTATTATCAGCCTATTGTGTCATTGGCAAGCGGGAGAATTATTGGTTTTGAAGCGCTTGTACGTTGGCTACATCCAGAGCAGGGAATTGTGTTCCCGGAGGAGTTTATGCCAATCGCCCAAGAAACCGGACTAATTATCCCGATTGATGCCTGGGTGTTGCGTGAGGCGTGTCGCCAGACAAGGCAGTGGCAGGAACAGATTTCCTCTCAATCAGTAAATTTACATCAGCAGCCTTTGAGCATCAGTATTAATCTTTGTAGTTCCCGATTCAGCCAAAAAAAGCTGCTGGAGGACATTAATCAAGTACTACAAGACACTGGTTTAGATGCACAGAGTTTGAAATTGGAAATTACAGAAAGCGTAATTATGGAAAATGGGGAAAATGCTACTACTATGCTCTATCAATTGAGAAATTTAGGCATCGAATTAGCAATTGATGATTTCGGTACAGGATATTCTTCATTAGGTCGTCTCCATAATTTTCCGATTAATGGGCTAAAGATTGATCAATCCTTCGTCAGTGGGAGGGGTGTAGAAGCAGGCAATTTACACATTGTGGAGACTATAGTTACCCTTTCTAGCAAACTGGGTGTGGATGTAACAGCCGAGGGGGTGGAAACACCAGCGCAACTACAAAGGCTTAGAGAGTTGAAATGTGAATATGGTCAGGGATACTTTTTCTCGGAGCCGTTGGATAGCGATTCGGCAAAGGCGTTAATTATGAGCAATCCCCAATGGTAGGCGTAATTTTTAGGCGATCGCTCTAAAGCCATTATGCTAATGAGTACTGTTTTGGATAATAAGCTTCTGCCGTTAGCACTCATGCAAATTATACGATTTATAGACAATCTCAGGTAAGATCAATACTCTGATGACTGTAGAGAGGGAGATATTCGCCTTGGCTACTCTTGGGGTAAACATTGACCATATCGCTACCATTCGACAAGCGCGGCGGACGGTGGAACCAGACCCTGTGGCGGCGGCGGTGCTGGCAGAATTAGGTGGTGCTGATGGCATCACCGTACATCTACGGGAAGACCGTAGGCATATCCAAGACCGGGATGTACAACTGTTGCGCCAAACTGTGCGTACTCACCTGAATTTGGAAATGGCGGCTACAGATGAAATGGTGGGAATAGCCCTTGACATTAAACCCAACTATGTGACACTGGTTCCCGAAAAACGGGAAGAAGTTACCACAGAGGGTGGTTTAGATATTGTTGGTCAAATTGCTAGAATAGGTGAGGTCGTCAGTAAATTGCAGAATGCTGCCATTCCTGTGAGCTTGTTTATTGATGCTGAACCTGCACAAATAGAGGCATCTGTCAAGGTACAAGCAAAGTTTATTGAACTGCACACTGGCAGGTATGCTGAGGCGACCGACGAGACTAGCCGTCAGCAAGAGCTAGCATTTTTGGCCGCAGGGTGTGAACAAGCGATTAAAGCCGGACTAAGAGTCAACGCTGGTCATGGACTCACCTACTGGAACGTTTACCCCGTGGCTGCACTTCCAGGTATGGAAGAACTCAATATTGGTCACACCATTATCAGCCGAGCGGCTTTAGTAGGAATAGAAAGAGCTGTTCGAGAAATGAAACAGGCGATAAGAGGGGAGTAGAGACTGGGGAAGAGATCAATAATTTAGCCTCTCATGCCTAATCTTTGGTTTCTAGGCTCTGGAGGGGGTCGCTGCGTAATCTGGAAAATCTGTGGTAATTTAAGAGACTTCTATGAGCGCAACACAATCTAATGACCTTCCACTTTGGGTGCAGGACAGAGACCTGGTAATTGCTGAAAGTACTGATGTTCAATGGCGGTATCAGACTCCTCCAGACTATTCTCGCTCTAAAGAAAATCTTGCCAATGAAAGTACACGCAATCATCTAGAGGGTACACTGGAGGCGATCGTACAGAATTTAGTGAGAACCTTCGAGATGGAGGTATCTTTTAAGACTGATCCACAGCAATGGTTGTCGATTGTCAATGACCAGTTCCGCGTCAGTACTAATGGGGGGCCAGAATTCACAGCAGAAGATGTATCTGCCCAAGGCACTTACAATTTATTTATGGCGGATTCTGAACATTACAAAGCATCACAAGAAAGCTTTGAATCATCTGCTAAACTCTTCCATACAACATTTCCTCAAGGCTTTCCTTGGGAAGTACTGGAAGTCTACTCAGGGCCACCAACTGTAACATTCAAATGGCGACACTGGGGACATTTTCAAGGTGCTTACAAAGATTACGCACCGACTGGAGAGACAGTAGAGATCATCGGCTTGAGTGTTGCTCATGTCACAGATGACTTAAAAATTATTTCTTTGGAACACTATTTCGACAACACGCTGTTCTTAGACAAGTTAACAGCTGGTGGTAAACAGGCAAATGGTAAACCCGAAGGAAGAGGTTGTCCTTTTAGTTCTTGGTTTAAAAAATCTCCCAAGAGTTAGGGTGTGAGGGTGTAAGGGTGTAAGGGTGTAAGGACAAGAAGGATTTATCCTAAACCCCTAAACCCCCATACCCCTACACCCCTATACCCCCAATACGGTAACCTAAAATTATTAGTAAGCAGAGGATGAAAATGCAAACATATTATTACGTTTTGGCTAGCCGCCGCTTTTTGTTGCAAGAAGAACCTATAGAGGAAGTGCTGAAAGAACGCACTCGTCATTACCACGAACAAGAAAAAGAAATTGATTTTTGGTTAGTTCCCCAACCAGCATTTTTAGAAGCGCCAGCATTCGCAGATATTAAAGCAAAGTGTCCTCAGCCAGCAGCAGCTATTATTTCTACTAATTCCCAATTTATTACCTGGCTGAAACTGCGGCTAGAGTATGTCGTTACAGGTGAGTTTTCGGCTCCTTCGGAAACAATTCCTAATCCTTTGGCATCTTTAGCCACAGCGTCTTAAGTTATTACTCAAAAGTCAACGGTCAAAAGTGAGATAGTGCGATTCTGTTGCCTTGGTTGCCTGTTCGCGGTAGCGTCTTGGCAGGAGAAGGGGTTCTCTTAGAGTAATCTTCAGGGTCAACAGTTTTGAAATATGGACTTTTGACTTTTGACTATGGACTATTGACTAATAACTACATAGAATCTTTTAAAGAATTGATTTATTTATATATTCGTAATTCTGTGCAGAAATTTGCAACTTTACCTAGTGTATTAGGATTGGCGATCGCCGGAGCGGGGTTGATGGGTAGCATAACTTCTGCAAACGCCCAATCTATCCCTGTTTGTCAACCCCCCAGCGCTGGCGAGTATCTATTACTGGTAGTCAGTCCGACGGCGGAAAATCGCACACAGTTACGGAATGCTTTACCGAACGAAATTAAAACTACTACCTGCCAATATCTGAATGATACGGTAACGCGGATAGGCGGGTTTAAAAAGATTGACGACGCTAACCGTTGGGCTAGATATATCAACACCATTGTTGGGTTATCTGCCATTATTACTACACGACCAGGCGAAGCGCCAACTCCTCAACAGCCGACACCTCCCAGGGTTACTTATAATCCCCAAGCTTTAGGTCAAGGATATGCTGTGTTGGTGGACTATTTCAACCGTCCAGAATTAGTCAGTAATGTACAACAAGCTGTAGGGGGTAATGTAGGTTTGGCTTCCTATGGACAACGCCCTTTCCTATTGGCAGTTTATACCACTAACCAACAAGAAGCCTACAACACATTGCAAAGGCTGAATGAGCGTGGTTTATTTGCTGTGTTGGTAGATAGTCGTAATGTAGTATTACTGCGATCGGTTGTGAGGTGATAGTCGTTTAACAGTTGACTGTTGACTGTTGACTATGGACTATTAACTATAAACAAAGCCCTAGCTAGCCAAGAAATAGTTACACCCAAAGCTGAACCTGCTATTACTTGCACGGGTGTGTGTCCTAACAATTCTTTAAGTCTGTCTTGGCTAAAGTCTGGCTTTTCATGAAATAACTCATCAATCATTTGATTGAGAATACGAGCTTGCTTACCCGCAGCTTGGCGTACTCCTGCTGCATCGTACATAACAATGATGGCGAAAACAGTAGCCAAAGCAAAGTCTGGTGATGCCCAGCCAAGAGTTTGTCCGACACCTGCGGCTAGAGATGTTACCAAGGCTGAGTGGGCGCTTGGCATACCACCGGTGGTTACCAAAACGCGCACATTCAATTTACGGTTTTTAATTAGCTCAACAAATAGCTTTAAAGCTTGAGCGACAAAACAAGCTACCAGAGCAACCAGCAGCACCCGGTTGTCTAAAATTTCGCCTATGTCCTGCATGGTGTTTTGGTTTGATTGGTCAATATTAGCAGTAGTTGTTAGTTGTTAGTTGTCGGTTGTCAGTGGTAATTATTTTTACTGTCTTCCGCCTGCATATACTTGGGAGTCAACACAACAACTAGATGTTTGATTAGTGATTACGGCTAGTGATGAAGTGAGCGATCGCTTTTAGGGGCTGTGCATCTTCTCCAAATGGTTCTAGTTCTGCACAAGCTGCTTCAATTAGCTGTTGGGCTTTGACCCGTGATTGTTCAATTCCCCATAGGCTAGGATAGGTGACTTTCTTTGCTAATAAGTCTTTACCCGCAGTCTTGCCTAATTGCTCTTGAGTAGAAGTGATATCAAGAATATCATCGATGATTTGAAATGCTAGCCCAATATTTTGAGAATACCGTGAAAGTCTTTGTACATCTTCTGATGATGCCCCAGCTAAAATGCCGCCACAGACCACACAAGCTTCTAAAAGAGCTGCTGTTTTGTGATTATGAATAAAATTGAGTGTTTCTAAGGAAATATCTGATTTCCCTTCTGAGTCTAAGTCAACTACTTGACCCCCAACCAAGCCAGCAGCTCCTAATGCTCGTCCCAATCGGGCTACTACCTGCAATACTCGGTCTCTAGGCACGCTTTCAGGAGTACGGATAGCTACGAACTCGAAAGCATAGGCTAATAAGCCATCTCCCGCCAAAATCGCAATATCATCACCATATACCTTGTGATTCGTCAGCATACCACGACGGTAATCGTCGTTATCCATTGCTGGCAAATCGTCGTGAATCAAAGACATGGTGTGGATCATTTCCACAGCGCAAGCTGTTGGCATAGCTATTTCGATTGTTCCACCCATCATTTCCGAGGTAGCCAGACAAAGAATCGGACGCAAGCGCTTACCTCCAGCTAATAGGGAGTAGCGCATCGATTCATAAATTTTTTCTGGATAAATAACAGGTATGGCTTGATCCAAAGCCGCTTCACAAAGTTTTTGCCGCTCTTTAAGATAAGCTACTAGATTAAATTTGGCTTCCTCTGACATCTTCTGGAGGTTATCAGCTGCTACCATTCTTAGATTTCCTTAAATTTTTTGCTTTTGGCTGTTTGTCATACACGTCACAATTTTAAGATGCTCTGGAGCTGAAAGATTAACTCATACTTCAGTAATCATCAAAGATGGATGATAAATGATGATTTATGTTACGATTCGTAATTTTTCATTTAACATCCAAGGCTCCACTTTCTTTTGCTGTTTGTAAATAGCTGGTGACTGTATTTTGTAATAACAAAGCCACAGTCATAGGGCCAATACCACCGGGAACTGGGGTGATATATTCTGCCACACCAGCAATTGCTGCAAAATTAATATCGCCTACTAAGCGACTTTTGCCATTAGCATCAGTCACGCGATTTATCCCCACATCTACCACAACAGCACCTGGTTTCACCATGTCAGCAGTAATTAATCCTGGTAAACCGGCAGCAGCAATAAGAACATCGGCGTTTTGAGTGATGGATTTTAGGTCTTGCGATCGCGAGTGGGCAATAGTCACGGTGGCATCAGCTTCTAGGAGCATCAAAGCCATAGGCTTCCCTACCAAAATACTCCGTCCAACCACCACAGCTTGCTTTCCTCGCAAAGAAATTTCATATTCTGCCAATAGCCGCATTACTCCAGCTGGGGTGCAACTGCGTAAACCTTTTTCCCCACGCACCAATCGACCTAAATTCACTGGGTGGAGTCCATCAGCATCTTTATCCGGTTCTATCTGATGCAGCAACTTTACTGCATCCAGATGCTCAGGTAAAGGTAGTTGTACAAGAATGCCATCTACCTGTTCATCTTGGTTGAGTGCAGCAATCACATCCTCTAACTCTTTTTGGCTAGTTTCTTGGGGAAAATGCTTACCAAAAGAAGCAATACCCACTTTGGCACAGGATTTTTCCTTGTTCCGTACATAGGCTGCTGAGGCTGGGTTATCACCAACCATCAATACTGCTAACCCAGGAGGACGACCAATTTTGGCTTGTACTTCTATAATTTGGGCAGTCAGTTCTTTTTGAATTTTCTCAGCTAAAGTTTTACCATCAAGAATTTTGGCAGTTTTTGTTTCCATGAGAATTCCCAGAAGATGCGCTTTGGTGCAAATTTCAGTTGTCCGCAGTAATTATGATGGATGGCGTTGCCATCTGATGCCGTAGCGTCTTTTCTACCACTAGACTATATTGTTTATTTTCTCATATCAGGGGCTGGGAAGAGGTAGGGGTTTAGGGGTGTAAGGGTGTAGGGGAAAAATAATGACAACTGACAACTGACCAATGACTAATTAATAACTTTTATGCGGCAAACGAAAAAAATTCACAGTTTGGGATTGATGTTTTTATTGCTAATAGGGGTATTTAGTTGTGCATCAGTGAATGTATCTGACTGGAAGGACGGCAACATTAGCTTTGGTCACAATATCACCCCAATTCGCAATATCAAACCAACACAAGATAAACAAACTAAAGTTTACATCCAAGGGAAGGTGGAAAAACAAGTTCCTTTATTGCAACGACGGGTGTATCAAATCAATGATTCGACTGGCACAATCTGGGTGGTGACTAAGCAGAATAATCTCAAACCTGGAGAATCGGTAGTTTTTCAGGGTAAAGTGCGTTATGAGAGCATTCCCATAGCTGGCGAAGAGTTTGGGGAACTTTATCTGGTGGAGGAGTAATACTGGTAACAGAAACTTCCACGATAATTTTATGAGTAAGCAACCCATACACGTAGCGATCGCCATCCTCTACCAAGATAATAAATTTCTTATGCAGTTACGGGATGATGTGCCTAATATTCCCTACCCTGCTCACTGGGCGCTGTTTGGCGGTCATGTTGAACCCGGCGAAACACCAGATATAGCAGTACAGCGAGAAATATTAGAAGAAATTGGCTACATTCTCCCACCTTTTTTTGAATTCGGTTGTTATGCTGACGATGCAGTCGTGCGTCATGTCTTCCATGCGCCATTATTATTAGAATTTAAGCAACTGGTGTTAAATGAAGGTTGGGATATGGGTTTATTGACACCAGAAGATATTCGTAAAGGTAAATTTTATTCGGCAAACGCAGGTGGAGAGAAACCGCTAGGAGCAATACCGCAGCAGATTTTATTAGAGTTTATGGAAAAGGATTTAGTTATTAGTTAATTGTCAGTTGTCATTGGTCATTGGTCATTGGTCATTGGTCATTGGTCATTGGTCATTGGTCAACAGTCCATAATTATTCTTCTTTGCTCCCTCTGCTCCCTCTGCTCCCCTGCTCCCCTGCTTCCCCAATCCCCAGTCCCCCGTTCCCTCGTGTGGAGTCATTACTTATGCAGTCAGTAAATAAATTGCCTAGATGGTTAACCGTTGGTTTGGCGTTTCCTGTTGCCATTCTCAACGGTTGGCTACTGCTTCAAGTTGTGCAGTATTTCCAACCCTTGGTGAATGTTGTTGCAGCTGCTATCTTGCTGGCTTTTGTTTTGAACTACCCAATTCAGTTTTTCCAGGAACGGGGGGTAAAACGTAACTTGGCTATTGGCAGTGTATTGCTGCTGGCTGTGGTGATTTTAATCGGGTTAGGTGTAACTTTAGTCCCGCTAATCATAGAACAGCTCAACGAACTGGTTAATATTCTGCCTTATTGGATTGATTCTGGAGGTCAACAGATTGACGCTTTCCAAAAATGGGCAGCTACTCAACAGTTACCTGTAAATTTAAGTGGTTTAGTCACGCAGATTTTAGAGAGAGTATCTAGCCAATTACAGTCTGTGACAGGAAGAATTCTGGGTTTTGCCTTTGATACGATTGGTGTTGTGGTTAATGTACTGCTGACAGTAGTATTGACTATTTACATGGTATTAAATGGCGATCGCCTTTGGGATGGTCTTTACCAATGGTTTCCTACACATACTGGTTCTAAGGTGCGGCAAATACTACGGGAGGATTTTCACAATTATTTTATTGGTCAAGCTACCTTAGGAGCTATACTGGGGCTGACTATTACGTTGGCGTTTGTAACACTGCGAGTACCTTTGGCTTTACTTTTTGGTTTAGCAATTGGTTTGTTTTCTCTTTTCCCCTTTGGTACAGGTATCGGTATCTCTATAGTTAGTCTATTGGTGGCGCTACAAAACTTTTGGTTGGGGGGAGAAGTCTTAGGTGTTGCGGTTGCTATTGACCAAGTAAATTCCAATTTTATTGCCCCAAGGATTCTGGGTAATTTAACTGGTCTAAATCCTGTTTGGGTAGTGATTTCTTTGCTGTTAGGCGCTAAATTAGGTGGTGTTTTAGGTTTATTAATTGCCATTCCTACAGCTAGTTTCATCAAGGATATAGCTGACAGTTGGCGCTCTGGAGAATTAAACGCCATCAAGGCTCTGGATGTAGAACCGAAAAAAGTAGAAATTGATGTTAACGTTTCTTCAATAGAATTATTCACAAAAAAAGAATGATATTTGGTAATAGTAAAAATAATTAACTATTGATTAGTATCCATTACCAAATATATATTCGTTAAAGGCTAGATTTCTTCCTGAATTTTGACTTCTTGTTCCCCAAAAAAACAAGCCCAAAGGTCAACAGAGTCCCACCTAACGTTGCAGGCTCAGGTATTTGCGAATAAGTTACACTGCCAAAGCCAATTTCTGTATTGCTGGAAGTACCGGAAAGGATTGTAAAGTTATTATCAATAATTTCGTAAACTATTGGTTCAGCCGGATTAGTTTTATCATAAAATGAATAGCTTAACCCGATAGTTGGCTTTCCTGTTAAATATGTAGTTGAGAGTACTACAGGAAAGAAGGGGTAAGCGATCGCATCTTTTTCGGTGTAAATGGTAGAGTCACCATCAAATTGGAAAGAGAGAGACTGAACTAGAGCTTCTGGAATACTGTCATTACTAAAAGTTGAGTCATCAAAACTGAAAAATCCCTTACCTTTATTAGTAGGACTATCTACAGTGAAAGAGTAGTTAACAATTGCCGCCGATGCAATTTGTGTGTCTATGGTAGCAATAGTTATTGTCAGGCTAGCAGCAGTAAGGGCTAAATGTGGAAATAATTTCATATCTGGTTTCCTCCTGATAAATATATGTCAGTAATGCAGGTTCCAAGGTTGATTAGTCAGCTAAATCAGACCGTATTACCTTCTTGAATATTGTTCAATGGCGATGATTCACGATGAATCAAAGAAACAATCGACTAATTGATAGATATGCAGATATTTTTTAAATCTAAGTTTAAGTAAACTTTAATTTAAGGTGAAAAATAACACCTAATTATCTTTAATTAAGATATAGAAATATCAAGAAAAATATATTAACCAGGAGATAACTCTGTCTTTACTTTTAGCCATAACTAGCTGTGGTAAACACTGATGCTGTAAAACCTTTGCTTCAGCTTGCCATTAATTATTATGGAATCAAATCATCAATTAAAGCTAAATCGTCGGCAGTTTTTCCTTCGTTCAGCCATAACAGCAGGCGGTATTATCACCACAAATTTAGTAGCAAAATCACAAGTTTTTGCCCAAGCGACTGGAATTATCACCTCTGATACAATGCGCCCTGCCATACCTTACGGCGTGGCTACTGGTGATATCACAAATAATAGTGTGGTCATTTGGAGTAAGAGCGATCGCCCAGCCAAAATGATCGTAGAATATTCCACTAGTGAAACATTTAGTAATGTGCAACGTATTTTAGGGCCTAATGCCTTAGAAAATAGCGACTTTACAGCCAGAATTAATCTGAGAAATCTACCCCCAAATCAACAAATTTTTTATCGGGTGCTTTTCCAGAATTTAGATTATCAAAATACCTACAGCGCCCCTGTTAATGGAACTTTCCGCACACCTCCTACCTCCGGACGAGATATATTGTTTGTCTGGGGTGGCGATACTGCTGGTCAAGGATGGGGTATTAATCCCGATTTTGGTGGGATGAAAATTTATGAAACCATGCGCCAATTGAACCCCGATTTTTTCATTCATTCTGGCGATAATATTTACGCTGACGGCCCCATTCAATCACAAGTATCCTTGGGTAATGGGAACATCTGGCGCAATATTACTACAGAAGAAAAATCTAAAGTAGCAGAAACGCTCAAAGAATTTCGTGGTAACTATATCTACAACTTACTAGATGAAAATGTGCGGCGTTTTAACGCTGAAGTTCCCATGTTGGCACAATGGGACGACCACGAAGTTACAAATAACTGGTATCCTGACGAAATTCTCAACGATAGTCGCTATACAGTCAAGGATGTTAACTTGCTAGCCCTAAGGGGAAGACAAGCCTTTTTGGAATATATGCCTATCGAGTATGTAACCAATAACACAGAGCAAGCCAGGATTTATCGCTCCTTTAATTATGGCCCAGCACTAGACATTTTCATGCTGGATGAACGCACCTACCGGGGTCGCAACACTCCCAACCGTCAGCCAACAGCCAGCAAAGATACGCAAATGTTAGGTGTTACACAAGTGCAATGGCTGAAAAGGCAATTGCTAACATCAAAATCTACATGGAAAGTGATTGCTAGTGATATGCCTTTGGGGCTGATAGTTCGAGATGGTAGCACTGATTTTGAAGCTTGGGCTAACGGAGACGGCCCTGCATTAGGTAGAGAATTAGAACTGGCAGACTTACTCCGATTTATCAAAAACAGAAATATCAAAAATGTTGTGTGGCTAACTGCTGATGTACATTATGCAGCCGCCCATTATTACGACCCCAACAAAGCCCAGTTTCAAGATTTCAAGCCTTTCTGGGAGTTTGTCGCCGGGCCTCTCAATGCGGGTACATTCGGTCCCAACCAATTAGAAAATACCTTTGGGCCTCAATTGGTATTTCAAAGCCTTCCTCCCGGTACAAATGCAAATCGCCCCCCCAGTGAAGGTTTGCAATTCTTTGGCGCAGTCAAAATTAATGCTTTGTCGAAGGTGATGACTGTATCACTGCGTAATTTAGCAGGAGACATAGTTTACAGTGTAGATTTGCCACCAGAAGCATAAATACTAATTTCGTAGTAAGTACTTTAGTCCTGATTTTTCTCACTACTCAAGTGCTTACTAAAAACCCAAATCATGACTACTTCTCAAGGAGGATATTTAGGTATAAATGGGGAAAAACTTTGCTTAATAAAAATATATATACATTAACCTTATGAACTTCAGAAGAAATTCCAATTATTGTATCTAATCAATCATCTCAATTGTGTTTCACACTAGTTAAAGAATAATAAAAAACCTTTGCAATAGGCAGTTATATTATGAGTCTGATTGACGGTATCCTCTTAACTTTAGTAAATGCTATTGTCTGTCTTGCACTGCCAAGGCTCTTATCTGTAATTTTAGCAAGCAAAAAACCTCAAAATAATTTACCCAAACAATCTCCTATAGAGTTAGAAGATTCTCACCCTAAGATTTCCAGCTACGTAGATGCGACTCCCTAGTTAAGATGGGGAGTAGTGGGAGAGGATAACTTCTAATAAGGGCTGTTAAATGTCAACAGTTAACAGCCTTTACAATGGACTGTGCAACTGAAAAGCAGAATATCTTACTTTCTGTTTTGTCGCCGCCATTTTTCTCTGACTAAGCGAATTTCTTCAAAAGAATAGCTTTCACCTAACTGTTCTTTAATGGGTGTTAAAGCTATATCGCCAAGCACTTCTAGTACTTGCCAAATTTTCTGTTGATGTTCTAAGGGAACCAGTTGGTTTAAATCGACTGGCTGATTTTTCTCAATCAGTTTACCTAAATGAGTAGAGATTGTTGCTGGACTGAGTTTACGCTTACGGGCTATTTCGGCAATACTTAAACCTTGCTGATGTAATTGTAAGGTATGTATTTCGCTATCGGAAACTACACTGGCTGTAGGTGCAAGATTAACTGGTTTCTCTTGAGGATTTTTTTCTTGGCGGTAGGCGCGAATTTCGGCGATGAATTTCTCACCATATTGGGCTAATTTGTGACTACCAACGCCAGAGAGTTTAGAGAATTCCAGTAAGTTTTGCGGTTGCACCTGTACCATTAACTTTAATGTGGAATCGTGGAAGACGACGTAGGGCGGTACAGACTGTTCATCAGCAAGTTGTTTACGCAGCGATCGCAGTCTATGTAATAATGCTTCTGCTTCTTCAAATTTGGGACTATCCTGTATCAAACTCAGCTTTTGTGCTACAGGAACAGAGAGAAACACTTGGCGTTGTCGCTTCATCACTTCCCAACTGAGGGCGTTTAATTTTAAAACCGAGTAACCATCGCTAGTTTGTTCCAGTAAACCTTGATGTAAAAGGGATCTGCCTAAAGTCCGCCACTCATCCACCGTTCTATCTTTGCCAATCCCATAGGTGGAAAGTTTATCGTGTTCGTATTGAATAATTTTGTCTTTTTTTGCCCCCCGCAACACATCAATTATATGTAGCATCCCAAATCTTTCTTTACAACGCGCCACACAAGATAGGAACTTCATCGCCTCAATTGTCCAGTCTTGCATCGGTTTGGGATAACGGCAATTATCACAGTTACCACAATTACCCGCAAACCTTTCACCAAAATAACCCAATTGGATGGTGCGACGACAGTCTGTCCCCTCAGCGTAATCTATCATCTGTCGCAGTTGTTGTTTGGCAATTAACTGTTCTTGGGGGTCTGTTTTTTGCTCAATACTCCATTCAATAGTTTTAATATCACCAAAACTAAAAAAGATTGTGCAGCGCGATGGTTCCCCATCTCTACCAGCCCTACCTGATTCTTGATAGTAACTCTCCAAATTTCGGGGAATATCAAAATGTACCACTAAGCGCACATCTGGTTTATTAATCCCCATGCCAAAGGCAATGGTGGCAACCATTACCCGCACATCATCCCGAATAAATCGCGTTTGGTTTTTGCTACGCTCATCATCAGGTAATCCGGCATGATAAGATAAAGCCGAAATTTTATCTTTTTGCAGTTTAAATGTTAGTTCTTCAACCTTTTTCCGCGTTAAACAATAAATAATCGCTGAACCTTCATTATCTCGAATTAATTCTAATAATTCAGCGTAAGCTTGTTTACTTTTGGGGCGGACTTCGTAATAAAGATTTTGGCGATTAAAACTGGCAAGATGAATACTTGGTTGCTTTAATCCCAGTTGTTGAATGATATCAGAACGGACGCGGTCTGTAGCTGTGGCGGTAAGTGCCAAAACGGGAACATTCGGGTAACGCCTGCGTAGGGATTTTAACTGGCGATATTCTGGACGGAAATCATGTCCCCACTCAGAGACACAATGGGCTTCATCAATTGCAAAGATAGATATGCCAACTTTTTCATTAACTAAATCGAGAAATGGCAAAAATCTTTCACTGAGGAGGCGTTCTGGGGCAACGTAAAGTAATCTTACCTTACCATTGAGAATGGCTTCCTCACGCGATCGCACCTGATACGCATTCAAACTACTATTGAGGAAAGTGGCAGAGATATTATTATTACGCAGTGCTTCCACTTGATCCTGCATCAAAGCAATCAACGGTGATACCACCACAGTCAAACCCTGCTTCATGAGTGCAGGTAACTGAAAGCACAAAGACTTTCCTCCACCCGTAGGCATCACTACCATCAAATCTCGATTTTGCAGCGCATCTTCAATTATTTGCCGTTGTCCGGGACGAAAGTTATCGTAACCGAAGTGATATTTTAGCGCCTGTTCGAGATTGGGATACTGAAGCATAGCGATCGCTTTTTTGATTGCGTTCTGCGTGGGTGTTTACCGAGGATAACAAGATTTTAACAACGGCGAATGAATCAATTCAAAATTAAAAATAGCCTACGGCAAAGCCACGCCAACAAAATTCGCGCATTAAAGACAGCCACCCACAAGGAAGAGCCTGGCAAACCCGTAAGGGAGGTCTTAAATTAGTGGTGAGTACCCTGCGGTAAGGCTACACCAACAATCGGACACTAATTGTCTTTAATTTTGAATTTTGAATTTTGAATTTTGAATTCGAGCGAAGCGACTTGGCTTCGTGCATTTCTGTATTATGCAACGCCAAAAGTTTTATTAGCCCAGGCAATAAATCTATCTAGTGTATGTACTGCTAGGAGATTATGGTTAAAATTTACTTGTTGCCGTAACCACTGAATCGCCCCTTCTCTCATCCCTTCACCACCAATCACGACAATTGTCGGTGCTGGGTAATATTGTTGAATATTCAAATTTAAATAAGGAAACTTTTCATCAACGGAGCCACCACTTTCTTGCCATTTACACTCAATAATTAATTCTGATGGATTGAGAGGCAAGCCCACAACATAAAAATCAACTTTTAGTGATGTTTGATATACTCCGTTACCAATATAAACCTGTTTAGCGTAGCGTTTTTTTAATAAACTAGCGTTGAGTAAATATTCTTTTGTGACATGAGTGCCAATTTGAAAGTACTCATAGGCAGTTAGTATTGCTTCTACATTAGTTTCTAAAATCCTGCCTGACTGATTCGCTCTTGCACCCGGAGTCATGTTTATCACCCATCATTTTGCATCAACCATGCTCATCTCAGGATTTCATGGAACCAGTCGCAAATGATCGATTACTTAATATGAATTTTCAATTGATATTTAAGCGAGTTAATTTTTAGTGCAATTGTACTAAGTAAATCATAGGATGATGTGAGCAAAATCAAGACTAAGAGCTAAACAGAGAAAAATTTTAATGTTAGTTATGCAGAGGACTTTGCAGAAAATCTTGGTAATAACTTGTCTAACCAACTGATGAAATCTAATGATTTAGCCTGCTTGAACTTCAGTATTGCCGTTGCGGATAGCCCATGCGGTATCTAGCAGTTCAGTCCAGCGTTTTTGTAATTGCTTGGGGGTACATTTGAGGGTTTTAGCGATCGCCTGATCACTATGTCTCGCCAGCTTTAATTGCAGGAGTTGTTGTTGTGGTAGAGACAGTGTACCCATCAAAGTGTTCCACTGCTGGGCAGATAAACCCAATTTCTGTTCTAAACCTGCACCTAACCATTGGTGGACTAATTGCCATTGGTGTTGTTTGGCAAACTTCTGCACATGATATTTAAAACGCTGTTGTAGGTAATCGCGTTGACGGCTGGTCAGACCGAGAATTTGGTCGATTTCTGGTGCTGAGAGGTCTTGCAGCTTGAGGGTGAGGTAATCAATGCAGTCGGATTGACCTTGGGATTCTAGGTACTTAATTAATTCGGCAATGATGCGATCGCGTTCTGATTCTTCTGAAGGGTCAAAATTAGTTTGGGCAATCATTTGGGAGCGGATTTGCTGCACCGCGGAGTTACGCTGGTAAGATTCAGCCTCCTCACTTTTAGCAGATTCTACCGCCATTTCAATATCTACTGTTGTCTCTTGGGGCTGACGACGAGCAAAACCTTGGGCGCGTAAAATAACTAATTGTTGATTGTTACCACCGGGTAAATTAATTCGGCGCTTGGCGTACTGTTCGGTAAACGCCATATATTCTGCTAGTTGCAGTTGAGTACGTGGCGTGTAATCTTCAGCCAGTTCATTTTCCCGACGAAAAGCTTTGATAGCTTCAATGTAAAATGCTTGGAGAAAATCTTCAATTAAACTGTAACGTCCATCAAACCCTAAATCTGAACCGGCGATCGTCACATGACGGTAAACCATAGCGCCTAGACTACTATGTAATTCTACCCGTCCTCGTTGGGAACCTAATTGATAGTAATGTAGGCATTTTTGCAAACGATGACGAGCCAGAGTTAATTGCCAAGAGTGAACCTCACCAGATGTTTGAATGCGAGAGCTTTTATCGCATATGCGGTTCACCTCTTTGGCCATGCGTTGAGCTACAGCTTGTACACACTTTGGGGATGCTTTGACTTGAGAGAGCATTTCTTGCAATAGAAATTGCATCAAAGCACCTGTAGCAGGTAATTCCTCAGTGACGATGTTGCTAACAAAATCAGATGTAGAGATTGGTAGATTTGCAAGGTTTACTTTCATGTATTTTCCTGGGTTTGGTCTTGCACCTTAAGTAGAATGCACAAACAGCACCTGAAAATGGGCTTTGCTGGAGAATCTTTGACCATTCATCCATCAAGACCTAAGACAAGTACCGCTCATATATAAGACTGTACGCAATCGAAAAAAGTTACAGAGAAGGTCATGTGTCGCTTTTTTCACTCGCAACCAGATCGAGGTTAACACACCCATATTCGCTTTGCCTGCCAAATTGCTAAAAACCTTAATGTATCTAGCAATACTCCTATTTCATCAGATCCACTAGCTTAACTCTTAGTTATGACGCTCACGAAACTGGAGGCATTTTGCTGCGCTATTCCGAAACTGACAAGAAAGGCGGTGAAGTTCGTTGTTTATACCCACGCTTTTACCGCTTCCCAGCCTAATCCTTGTCTAGTAATCATTGGTTCATCTCCCGTCAAATCAACGATTGTGGACACATCGTAAGTTGGTTCCTGTCCAGTGTCTACAATCACATCAACTAATTTATCCACGCGGTCAAATAGCTCTGCCATTGAGGTAATCGATTCTGAAACTATCCCGACTTTCCCGTTACCTGCCTCATCTGGCGGTATGTGTGCTGAAGTGGAAATAATCGGATTCCCCAAGGCTTCCAGTAATGCTAAACATACAGTATGATTTGGTACGCGAATTCCAGTAGTTTTACGCTTGGGACTTTGGACTAATTTTGGTACCAACTTAGTTGCAGGTAACAAAAATGTGTAAGTTCCTGGTATTAGTCGCTTCATAATCCGATAAGCTGTATCACTGACAAAGGCATAAGTAGCTACATTAGACAGTGAAGGACATAAAAATGTCAGTGGTTTATCGTTTGCTAACTGCTTGATTTGCCGCACTCTTTCCACCGCAGACTTGACATTTAAATCACAACCGATCGCATAAACTGTGTCAGTTGGATAAAGCATCACCGCGCCACTGGAAAGCGCTGACCTTATTTCCTCTATTCTGCGACTCTGGGGATTATCAGGATGGACAGCGATAATTTTTGCCATAAAAGTTTGGGTTACTGAATGTGGAAGATTGGGGAATAGGGACTTAGGGGAGGAATCTTTCAGTAAGTTTTCCGTCTGTTTCTTATCTATCGACATTTATGTAAAATTAAGCGTTGCACATATTTACATAAAGAAGCAATTGCTTAAACTGTAGATACATATTTTTACGGGCAAATCACGAGAGTTCGTACTTAATAATGCGTAATACTTAGTTAACGCGATGTGCGACTTATTCTTAAAACCCCTCTCCAAACCTCTCCCCTGCAAGGAGAGAGGCTTTAATTATTACTCCCCTTCCCTTGTAGGGAAGGGGTTGGGGGTTAGGTCTGAGAGAAAGTTGCACACGACGTTAGTTATCAGCGTTAATTACGAATTAGAAATTAAAAATTACGAATTATCTTTATGAACAAAATTGCTTACCTTCAATGTCCGACAGGTATTTCTGGTGATATGTGCCTGGGAACCTTAGTTAGCCTGGGTGTTCCGGTGGAATACCTAACAGAAAAACTCAATAACTTGGGTATTGCTCAGGAATATAAGTTAAGGGCGGAAAAGGTGCAACGCAATGGTCAGGAAGCCACAAAGGTTCATGTAGATTTGATTGACCATCATCATCACCATGACCATGACCACGAACATCATCACCACGGGCGACACTTGCCAGAAATTGAGCAAATGATTTTGCAAGCAGGTTTACCACCAAGGGCTGAGGCTTGGAGTTTAGCTGTATTTCGGCAATTAGCGGTAGCTGAAGGGGCTGTGCATGGGATTGCTCCGGAAAAGGTTCATTTTCATGAAGTAGGTGCGGTAGATGCGATTGTAGACATCGTTGGCACTTGCTTGGGTTTAGATTGGTTGGGCATTGCTAGTGATAACGCAGGATTCCCACTGCTTTATTGTTCGGCCTTTCCCACTGGTGGGGGAACTGTACGCGCCGCCCACGGACAAATGGCAGTACCAGTACCAGCAGTTTTGAAGTTATGGGAAATGCGGGGTTGTCCAGTTTATAGCAACGGTATTGACCGGGAATTGGTGACACCAACAGGAGCAGCGATCGCCACGACCCTAGTCAAGGAATTTGGAGCGCCACCACCCATGACAATCAAACAGGTAGGATTAGGAGCAGGCACGATTAATCTACCTATACCTAATATACTACGGCTCTGGCTGGGCGAAGGTGCTAATCTACAGGCAAATATCACGGATTCTGCTGCTAATAGCCCAACTCTAGAGACAATCTCTGTACTGGAAACTCAAATTGATGATTTAAATCCACAGGCGATCGGTTATGTCTTTGAGCAGTTGTTCGCCGTTGGTGCGCTTGATGTCTTCACTCAACCGATAGGCATGAAAAAATCCCGTCCAGGGATTCTACTAACTGTGATTTGTCATCCAGAAACTCTAAGTGATTGTGAAGCAGTACTATTCCGCGAAACTACCACCTTGGGAATCCGCCGGACTACCCAGCAACGCGCCATCTTACAACGGGGATTTGAACAAATAGAAACGAAATATGGCGCAGTGCGAATTAAAGTAGCGTGGCATGGACAATCATCAGAAAAAGTGATCACCAACGTGCAGCCAGAATATGAAGATTGTGCAGAATTAGCCCGCAAACACAAAATTCCCTGGCGGGAAATTCAGCAACTAGCGTTACAAATTTGGTATAAATCAACACACTTAAGTTAAGGCAAGAACTTAGACTGGTGTAGGTTGGGTGGAGGAACGGAACCCAACATTCTCAATACTTTGTTGGGTTCCGCTATCGCTCCACCCAACCTACCATTCTCTTAACTGAACCGTATTGTGGTATGAATCAATTCAAAATACAAAATAAAAATAATTCGTAATTAAGATTGTTAATTACGAATTACCTGTGATTAGGCTTTAATACTTGCTCCCAAGGGGTTGGGGGTTAGGTTTGAGAGAAAGTCACACTAGGAATGAATTAATCGTTTCCTGTGGTTTGCTTTCCTTTTCTGACCAAATCCTCACCAGCATTCTGGGTATTCTCTTTGATATTTTCTAGACCACGTTGAGTTCCTTTAACAACACCTTCGCGCAGTTCCTCAGCAGAACTACCGATGTCTTCGCCTAAGTTCTTCACTCTTTCTCCAAAGGGTGTACCTTGGCGATAATTGCGAGCATATTGCTCTGTGCTGTCAATACCTTTTGCATCAACGTTTCTCTTAGCATTGTCTCGCAGAGCTTTAGCTTTAGTTTCGGCTGTTTTTTCCCCAGCTTCGGCTCTAGGATCTACATCGCTAAAGTTATTCATTCCGCCCTTGGGAGCGTTAAGCGGATATTCTTTTGTGGGGTCGTATCTTTCAATATAAGCGGATTCAGCTTTTTGCTGTGGTGGTTGTGCGGCAATTCCCTTAGCAGAACAAGATTGGGTAAACAATAGGAAAAATCCTAATACAAAAACTGTGGCAACTTTCAGGGGACGAACATTCTTCAACCAATTAATGAACTTCTTCATAGTGCTACTCCTTGTTTTTTTGTGACTCAATTAAACTTTGAATGATGTAAAAAAATCCTATCTACCAACGGCAGAATTTTTTGGTAATTCAGGTCTAGAACTACCTTCATCTGCCTTATTTTGGATAAATTTAGAAGCCTCTTGTACTGATTCTTTAACAGTTTCTAGCCGTTCTTGAATGCGAGTTCCTACATTTGGCTCATTCTGAATCAAGCCACCTGGTTCGGGGTGCTGGAAGTCTTCTTCTCGAATGATTGGCAGTTCCGCTTCTTTCTTGACTCTGCCTGCTGGTGTTTCGGCTCCAGGGTAAAGTAGTTCTGATTCTCTATTAACAGCGTTAACAGCAATCAGTATTTGTGAACTGCTTGGTAAATTAGCTTGATCACGTCTTTTCTTAGTTTCGGGGTTAGTGATATTAGGATCTGTAGAGAACCTAGAATTGACGTATTTATCTCCACCATTTTTATAAGGATTATTAGCGCCACCGGCTTGTACAGCAGGATTTTGAGGATTTGCCCCTTGAGGATTACCTTGGCTACAAGCAGTACTAATCATTAACAATATACCAGCCAAAAATACAGTTAAAATTTGGCGTAGCCGCAGCTTTTTCCATATATTTGTTAAACTGTTCACTAGTTCCTCCTTTTATCAATCACAAAATTTATCGCTTAACATTTTCTCGGACAGGCGAAAGTTTTGTTGTTTTTTAGGTTGACTAATTATTTAACCAACAGTTATCAATGTTAGGGATTTAAAAACATCTTTCCATCTAGCGTAAGTCACATTAATTTGAGCGATAATGTGCCATATTTATCTAACTACAGAGAGATAGAGCTTAATATATCGCAATATTATTGCTCTCATGGAAATTTCTGTAACTTGATCGGTTAATTAAATATTTATGATATTTATTTCACTCTTGGGTAAGACCTTGAATTGTATTCAAGGTTATGTTTAATTTTCAAACAATACATAAAAATATGCTCAGTTAAAACAATCTAGAATACTAGATATCTGATATAAATACTCATAAAAAAGCCATATTTTAGTTGGGAATAAAATTTCCCATAATAATGATGGCTTGTAGCTGATTTAGCATAAAATCTGAAATATTCAGCTTCGGGTGTTTTCGCTGTCCAATGAAGATAAAATTGAAGCAAATTTTACGTTGGGTAATTTTAGGCGCAACGCTGATTTTTTTAGCCAAAGCCCTCAAGGATAACTGGTTAGAAGTTACAGCTATCCGTATTAATGAAGTTGGTTGGGCAGTTTTAGCGATCGCCACAGGTATAACTTTACTAGCTCATACTTGGGCAGGTTGGATCTGGACTTTGATTTTACAGGATTTAAATCAATCAATACCAACTACTGAGTTGATCCAGGTGTATCTCAAAACTAATATTGCAAAGTATTTACCTGGTAATGTTTGGCATCATTATCGGCGAATTGTGGCGTTGAAAAATGCTAACGTTACCACTGGTGCAGCTACTCTGAGTGTGTTGTTAGAACCTTTACTCATGGCGGCTGCGGCTTTAATAATTGTAGTAATGTTTGGCAGTAGATTCGCAGTTAGTAGTAATAGCCTGACACTACGCATTTCACAGTTATTGAGTTTAGTCATAATACTGGCTGGGATACATCCCCGATTTTTGAATCCAGTTATCGGCTTTTTGTACAAATTAAAAGCCAAAAAGTCAAATGCCCAACCAACTGCGGCTTTTAGCATTGAACATTATCCCTTTCGACCATTACTAGGTGAGTTGGGATTTTTGGTGATACGCGGGATAGGATTTATCCTCACTTTGTTTGCTTTGATCCCCTTGAATATCAGTCAAATTCCCCTCTTATTGGGTGCTTTTAGTTTTTCTTGGTTGTTAGGGTTTGTGATTCCGGGTGCGCCTGGGGGTCTGGGTGTATTTGAAGCAACAGCGATCGCTCTTTTGCAAAACCGCTTTCCCTCGGCGGCGGTGATTAGTGCGATCGCTTTATATCGTCTGATTAGTATTATTGCGGAAACTGCTGGTGCTGTTTTGGCTTCCTTGGATGAAAATCTTGCTAAGTCATAAATTTTACCAACAGAAATTAGCAAGTATCATTTAATCAGGTATATTTGCATCCGCTTTCACTTGGGAAAATACGCGATAAGTGTCCAAATTTGTGTGCGAATTACCAGATGCTTCATCTTCTCCCATTTTCAGCAAGTTATACTCTACGTTTTCTGCATAAATTGCAAAGGTAATATTATAAAATTCAATGAACTGAATTAGCCATTTACATTCATCCTCTGATTTATCTTTGTAAAAATTAATCAAATCTGCAATCCGGCTTTCTAAATGGCTACGGGTGCTTTTACAAATACAGATAATTTTCAGGAGAATAACTACTAAAGTTAAAGGATGCCCATGAGAAAGTAATAAAGTGAATAACTCCGAAGGTTCCTGGCGATTTTCCGTAGTCAGAAAATCAATTAATCGATTACAAACCCTCAACAATAAATCTTTACTTAAACATACCTCGTCTTTTTCTACCTTCCATAGTGACAGTTTTTCTGTCAAAATTTGACTGATAATTTCTGCGATCGCTTGATTACCCACAGAAAAAAACAAATATTTATGGATGCTTTTTTTAAACTGCTTCAGCGTTTGATTTTCAGTTTGCTTGAGGAATATATGGGCAATGTTCTCATAACTGAACTTTCCTTTCTTCACCACAATCATTTTGATGAGACGCAAAACCTCATCCCCAAAAATGCTAGGGTTATGATAGCGTGTTGGACTAGAAGCAGTAGACTGAGAACGAGCAATATACATTGCTAGCTCAAACTTATACTTGTCCTTCATTTGCCTGGAGAGTTTGCTTGCTGCCTCTTGCTGTTCCTGAGGTTTATCAGGATCTACAGATTGGGCAACTAAGAGATAATTAGCATAGCGATCGCTCCAGTGTGTTTGACTTTTATTAGTATTTGTATAATTAAACTTTTTCAGTTCTTGATAATCTTGACTATGAACAAAGTTCTCTAGCCATACCTGATATGTAATTAGTTCTGGGCAACTATATATTAGTAGTTTATTTACTGGTAATTGAGTAAATAAGCTAATTAGTTCGTGAATATACTTATGTTTTCTCTTAGCTGCCCAATTATTAATTAAAATGTAGCAAGAACGTTTGAGTGTGTAATGAAACTCTTCTTCATTATCAAACATTACCATTTTCTGGATGACTGGTACAGCAGAAAAATTACCAGACTCCAGACAATGAATAAATAACTGTTTAAATTCCTTTAAAGCCTCCTCTGGGGGATATATATTTACAAGTTGTATTAAGAAGTTGTAAAGACTTTCTTGTAAAGCTTGTAAACTTGGCTCTGGATAATTCGGTTTAACAGTATGTTGATTTCCTAAAATACTAGGCAAACTATTGGTGGTCATGGAATTTATCAAGACCAAATATTTTTTAACTTTATTGTTAATAGCTTACCCTTGATACACCCTAGTATCAATCAAGCTATCTTAATTTTTTTACAGAGTTTTAGTGAATTTACGGTATAGCTTATCAACTGTTCAATCTTCCTCAGTCAATACCTAGTGGTAATTACTGGTATATAATGATACTTGTGCTCCTTGGTGTATGGATTATCAAGTCCAAATTAGAGGCTGTTAGAAGTTGCACCAGCTATGTATATATTTAGATATCATGAAATTATTGAGAAACTTGTATTATGTCCATTCAGGTCTACGGAATACCCAATTGTGGCACTTGTAAAAAAGCTTTTAACTGGCTTCAAGCCCATAAGGTTGACTATGAATTTATCAATACCAAAGAAAATCCACCAACGCGTGAGAATATCCAAAACTGGGTAAAATCTTTAGGTTCTACACCCATGCGTAATACTTCCGGTCAATCCTATCGCGCTTTGGGTGAAGAAAAAAAGAACTGGACTGATGAGCAATGGATTGAAGAATTTGCTAAAGATGCCATGCTACTTAAACGTCCCCTGTTTGTTAAGGATGGGATAGCGGTAGCGGTAGGTTTTAGGGATGAGAAAGTAATTCGAGAAAAATTAGGATTTTAATCAAGTAAGTCATTTGTTTTTAATTTTTATCCTCAAATTATCACTCTATATTTTGTAAAATAAATAACTGTTTTTACATATAATATTTATCGGCTTATCGGCAGATTGTTGGTTGAAATTGCGGTACGTTTCGTAGTAGTATCTGTGGATTGCTGTTAAATATAGTAAATACTATTCCCAAAGTTGACAGCGAGACTATAGTAATTCCCGTTAGCCATCTTATTTGATTGCGTAAAGCCTTAACCTCAAGATGGTAATGATCTAATGGCAATGGCTGATGCTGTTGAATTGCCGAGACTGCAACTGCTATTTGTTCAGGTGTATTTACTACATACTCAAAAGCTACTTGGGAGTGCAACCAATTAGCAATTAATTGAGGGCAGTTTTTCTTAAACCAATGCCACCCATAGATTCTAAATATAGGTTTAGAAAGCCGAGCAATTAATTTAACTACTCGGTTAAAAGGTCGATAGCGAAACCTTTGATTAATCAAGTTGACTGAACCGATATCATAGAGGCAATCTAGAATCAGCTTAATCGTTGCTTCTTCACTTTCAGATAAGTTTTGCAGCAAAAGCTGAACGTCTTGTATTCTCTGCGCTTCAATATTTTTGTGATCTAATAATTCGGAGGACTCTACTGAGTTATTTAAAAAATTGTGCTTAATTATTGCCATATTAGTAAAATACCAAATATGAGGGTTTTCATCTGACTACCTGGAGAAGGAAATATAGAATAGCTAAAAAAACAGTTAATTTATTTTTGATTTATTGCTAATCCATCCGAAGATATAACTCAGAAAATCTTTTGGAATAAGTATTTACTAATGGCATTAGGTAATACTGAAAGCTGAAAGTTACTCTTACATTATGATTCCCCATAGATAGGAATAGATAACACTTCTTTTGAGGAATGAGGATACAGTATAGGGGTGTAAGGATATAGAGGTATAGGGGTCGGTTTTAAACATTTACACCCCTACACCCTTAAACCCCTACACTCTTGTCCAGCTAGCATCGCCACTGCTTGCATTTCTGGTATTGATTCTCGTAAAGTACCCGTAACAGCGCTTCTTTATCAGTTATGAAGCACTGTTTACGGCTGAATATTTTGAATTGTGAATTACTGAAGACGATGCCTGTACGCCAAACCTTATCAACATCTGATATCCAACTGTCTTACTTGGAGTGGAATCAAGGTAAAGAACCCTTGCTTCTGTTACATGGTTTAGGCGACCATGCCTTAGTCTGGTCTAGCTTAGGGGATGATTTAGCGGCTAGGTATCACATAGTAGCGCCAGATATGCGGGGTCATGGCGAAAGTAGTAAGCCAGATAAAGATTATAGCTTTGAGAGTGCGATCGCTGATCTAGAAGCCTTGATGAATCATCTAGGATGGCCATCAGCCCATATTGTTAGTCATTCATGGACAGGTAAATTAGCAGTCATTTGGGCAAGGCAAAATCCCCAACGTCTACGGAGTATGGTGCTAGTTGACCCCATTTTCATTTGGAAAATGCCCAACCTTTTCCGTCTCACCTTTCCTCTGCTTTACCGCTTTTTATCCTTTCTCAAAGGGATGGGGCCTTTCACCAGCTACGAACAAGCTGAACAAGAAGCGCAGCAATTAAACCAGTTCCAAGGTTGGAGTCCCTTACAACAGCAAGTCTTTCAAGGGGGACTCGAACAAAAACCCGATGGTAGTTGGGGGAGTAAATTCACAATCGCCGCCCGTGACGGCATCTTTGACGCAGTATTGAGCGTACCTGGTTTCACCATTCCCTTAGACACTCCCGCCCTGTTTGTCCAGTCA
The DNA here is from genome assembly GCF_963920875.1 of Anabaena sp. CCY 9910. Taxonomy (NCBI): domain Bacteria; kingdom Bacillati; phylum Cyanobacteriota; class Cyanophyceae; order Nostocales; family Nostocaceae; genus Anabaena; species Anabaena sp. CCY 9910. Next base: position 211,300 of record NZ_CAWUDJ010000002.1, read on the forward strand.
GAACAGGGACTGAACCGCCTCGAATGGCAAATCAAACCTTACAAAACTTACCTCAAAAATTTCCGTCTGTGCCAAATTCCTGGCAATCATTGGCCTTTTTTAACCGCACCGCAAACCTTTAATCAGACAATAGCAGCATTCTTAGCAGAATGTCAGGAAAATAAGTCTCATGATTGATAGATAGGAACAGAAGGATAAAATTAGCCGTGCTAGGAACGCTACAGTCATCGCCAAGGCTCATTTTACTCTTTTGACTATCGACTACTGACTTCCTTAATCATGAGCCTTTGTATCAATCCAGTTTGCCCCAACCCTAACCACTCCCATAATGACGAAAATCGCTTTTGTCAAAGTTGTGGTTCACAGTTGGAATTGCTAGGGCGTTATCGGGTAACGCAATTATTAAGTGATACAACTGGCTTCGCCACAGTTTATGAAGCCTATGAAGAAAACACAGCTAAAATCCTCAAGATACTCAAAGCCAATCTCTCCCGTGACCCTAAAGCAGTAGAATTATTTCGCCAAGAAGCAGTGGTCTTAGGACAGCTAAATCATTCGGGAATTCCTAAAGTTGATAGCTATTTTCAGCATCAAACCAGAAATGGTGTAATTCTGCACTGCATTGTCATGGAGAAAATTACGGGGACAAACTTGGAGGAGTGGTTACAACAGCAACAAAATCAGCCGATTTCCCAAGCACAAGCCATAACTTGGTTGATACAGTTGGCAGAAATTTTAGATTTAGTGCATGGCAAACTATACCTGCATCTAGATATTAAGCCATCAAATATCCTGCTCCAACCTGATGGCAAGTTAGTTTTAATTCATTTTGGTACAGCTAAGAATTATGCCAATGGAACCACCACACCCACTTTATTATCTGGTTACAGCGCTCCAGAACAAATGAATGGAGAAGCTAGACCACAATCAGATTTTTTCAGTTTGGGACGTACCTTCGTTTTTTTACTAACAGGACAACACCCGTTAGATATGTATGATGTCCATCAAAATTTACTGCAATGGCGTAACCATACAAAACAAATTTCACCATTATTATTGAATTTCATCGATTGGTTAATAGCACCGGAATTAAAAAATCGTCCCACTAATACCCAGGGAATTTTGCAGCGTCTTAGAGATATTGAACAACAAGTGAATTGGGACGAAATTCCTCAAAGCGAACAGCAAACTCAGCTAAAATCTCATCTGCCTTTACAATCACCCACAAAAAGCTTTAACAAAGTACCTTTAATCGCGTTTTGTGCAGCCCTCATAGTTTCAGTAGGATTACTGAGTTTAGTTGCCTTTATGATAGGTTATCCAAGATTTACTTTATTACCACCACCAGGACAGTCACCACAGAGAAAGGGCAAGATTGCCTACTTTCCTTATGAAACGGGTAAAGATAGTCAAGGACGAGTCGCCAAATTTAATATTGCGGTTTTATCAATAGACTATAAATGGCTTTCAGGTAGCAATTTTCAGATTAGAAATAATGACAGAGTAATTAGTCTAGATGTTTTAAAATTGCGTTTAGAACAAGAAGGAATCCAGGAAATTATGGAAAATCCTGAAGAGATTATCTCTGTAGGTACTGCTTCCTGTGAAGGTAGTTTATCAGTCGCGCAACGTAAAGCTTTTGAGCGCTCCCAGCAGATACAAAATTTAGTTAAAAAAATATTTCAAAATAGCCCAAGTGTTAAAAACTATCGATTATTAAACTTAGGGGAATTTCAAGGTGGTTTTTGTCAAAGTAATCGGGATTTAACTGCATACCAAAGAAGTGTAATTATTATCGGCTTAAAAAGACAATCTAAAGCCGTAGTTATAGATGAAGCTTTGCGAGATAGATTAGAAAGTAAGCCTTTCGGCGATTTTCAATTAGATGATTATTCTTTGGGTTCTGTAGATAAATTTAAGACAATACCAAGCAAATTATAATGTAGTTTAAGTTTAGGCGATCGCCTCTATTAATCAAATAATAAAAAAGTAGATATTCCTCCCGATATTTAATTAATTCCACTCATAAAATAGGCAACGTGCTAGTAAATTTAAGCTCCCATTCCTGAATATTTTTTCAATCCTGCACGCCACAACAAACGATTTACCGCCCAAAATATGAATATCCAAGTCAGTAGTGACAAAAATCCCCGTACTACATCTACAGGTAGCCCTACCAACAAACTGGCAGGAAAATCAATCAAGTAGGGAAAGGGTGTAAATAAAACTATTGCTTTAACTGGTTCAGGAAATACATCTAAAGGTGCAATTAATCCAGATAAAAATAAATAAAATAAAAACCAGAAATTTTCTATAGCGTTAGCCCTTTCCGTCCAAAAGGCGAACATAGCAAATGTGTATTGAATTACGAACCGCAGTACAAAAGCCAATGTTACAGCTACTGTAAATAACAATAATTGACTGAAACTGGGAAACCACAACGCCTGGGGATAAAGAATAAAAAATAACCCTATTAATAATATTGCAAAAGGTATGCGAGCAACCCTTTCTGAAAGATGGGATGCAACATGATGCCATACTGGATCTAATGGCTGTAATAATTTAGGTGATAATTTACCTTCTACTACCTCCCTTTCAAATTCCCAAATTACCCAAACAACAGATATTTGTCTCACTACAAAAACTGTGAGAAAATAACGGGCAAAATCCACAGGCGCTAAACCAAAGCTACCACCTTGCGCCGCCTTGATCCAAGCACCCATCAAAATAATTGGCAAAGAACCAGACAAAACCCATAAGATGAGTTCTGCTCGATACTCAACCATATAGGCGTAGTAAACTGTCAGCAAAGTCCATGCTTTTCTAATAGTCTTTTTCATGGGATTTTAAATTTTAATTAAACAACTCCTGCTTGGAAAACTCGCCCTATCACTTCCTCAACAGGTGGCTCAGTTACTGTTAAATCTATAACTTCTAACTCTGTTAATATTTTTGATACCGTGCGCGTCAGTACCTCTTGCTGCACTATAAAGCATACCGCACGCCCTTCTAAAAGCTGCACATCACCATAAGATTTGAGTATTTCTAAAGGTAAAGGTTGGGCTAACTCTACACGAACTTCTCGGTAAGGAGCAAAACTTTCTAGTAGTCCATCTAAGCTACCGTCATACATGAGCTTTCCCTGGTGAATCAACAGCACCCGTTCACACAAAGCTGTGATATCAGCCATATAATGACTAGTTAATAACACTGTAGCTTGATAACGTTGATTGTACTCGCGTAAAAAATCACGTACCGCAACTTGAGCATTGACATCTAAACCCAATGTTGGCTCATCCAAAAACAATACATGAGGACGGTGTAACAGCGCTGCCAAAAGTTCAGCTTTCATCCGTTCACCCAAAGAAAGTTTCCGCACTGGTTGAGTCAGCTTACCTTCCAAAGACAGCATCTCTGTTAATTCCCCTACCCGACGCTGAAATTCCTTGTCCGAGATGTCGTACACAGCAGCGTTAATTCTCAAAGAATCCAGTGCTGGTAAATCCCAGATAAGTTGTTGCTTTTGTCCCATTACCAGGGTGATTTTTTGTAAAAATGCTTCTTGGCGCAGAAAAGGAACATGGCCAGCCACTCTGACAACACCATGAGAAGGATGTATCAAGCCTGTCAGCATTTTCAGCGTGGTAGTTTTACCAGCACCATTCGGCCCCAAAAACCCCACTACTTCACCAGGTGCAATTTCAAAAGAAACATCCTGAACAGCTTGTATTGAACGGTAGGTGCGGCGGAAAAGGTGAGTAATTGTACCTCCAATTCCTGGTTCTTTCACCGCTACTGGATAGGATTTACTGAGATTTTCAACAGTAATAATTGACATGAAAGAGGGTATGGGGGTGTAAGGGTGTAGGGGTGTAGGGGAAGGATATCTTTCATTTATGACTGTGAAATTTTTTCATGGGGATTGTCTTGAAAAGTTCATATCTGAGTTAACAAATCTGGGGTTTACCGTAGACGACCCGATCGCAATATACTCACAATTAGCCACAATCCCAACAAACTTGCCACGGCAAACAGCACACTACTTAAAAATGACAATTCACTTGTCTGGGCTTTCGTAGATATAACTGCTGCACCCATAATCAGTGAACCTACTAATATACTAAAGGATAAGCGATTGGCTGCATCGTCCATTGTGCGGCGCACACCATCCAAACCATGAAGGGAAAGATTCCAGCGTAGTGTTTCCGATGTTACCCGGTCTAATAATAGTTCCACCTGTCGGGGCGATTGTAAAGAGAGACTTTTCAAATCTAAGGCTGTTCTCAGGAGCGATCGCACTGGATTATCCCCCAATAACTGCCGTCGAAACAAGTCTGTAATTAATGGTTGAATTTCGTCAAATAAATTTACCTCTGGATTAAAGGTCTGTGCTACACCTTCCAAATTCGCTATAGTTTTGGCATACAAACCCATATTGCTGGGTAAACGAATTTTATTATTTCTCGCAATTTGCAAAATTTCATAGAAAATTTGACTAAAATTCATCTCAGTCAAACTAACGTTATAGTATTTCCGCAACATCCGGTCATAATCACTTTCTAACCGGGACAAAATCACTGGTTGGGCGGAATCTGCCAATTGCAATGTTAATTGAGCGCATCGCCCCGCATCTAAATCCACGATCGCCAACAGCATTTCTGTTAAAATCTGCTGAGTCCGGGGATCAAGTCTACCCACCATGCCACAATCTAACAGCGCAACACGGCCATCGCTGAGGTAAAAGATATTTCCCGGATGAGGATCAGCATGGAAAAAGCCATCAACATATAATTGCTGAAAGAAAGCCCGAAATAACAGCGTCGTCACTGCTTTACGTTCGGCTACTGGGTCTTTACCATCATGATTGTTCAAACTCGCTGACAGTATTGGTAAACCGTCTAGCCATTCCATCACCAGTAATTTTTCCGTAGTTAAAGACCAGTAAATCTCAGCTACTACTAGCTGTGTGGGATCAAACCAGCGACTACGAGATAAATTACGACGCAGTAAATCTGTATGTCCTGCTTCCCGTGTAAAGTCCAACTCCGCTTCTAAAGCTTTGGTAAATTCTTCCGCAATTGATTTAATTTCGTAGTTCTGCCCAAAATCGGTACGCGCCACCAAATCAGCAATTCCTTGAATTAAAGCAATATCTTGAGCAATAGTCAGATCGATCCCCGGTCGTTGCACCTTCAGCGCCACTTCCCTACCATCTATTAATGTAGCGCGATGGGTCTGGGCAATTGATCCTGCCGCTACAGGTACGGGATTAATCTTACTAAAAGTTTCTTCCAGAGGTCGTTTTAGTTGTTTGCGGATGAGAATTTCAATTTCTGTCCAGGGAACTGGGGGTACTTCGTCCTGTAGGGTAGAAAGTTCCTCAATGTAAGCCGCATTCAGTAAATCCGGACGAGTAGACATCAACTGACCGAGTTTTACATAAACCGGCCCTAAGTCCACCAAAATATTTTTTAAAACCGCAGGTGTCGGTAATTGGGGTTCATCAGCCTTGCCACCTGTAAGTAACCGCCGCATATAATCCCAGCCATTGCGGAGGACAACTTCAATAATTTCTCGTTGACGGGGGACAGTTTGGGTGAGGAACATTGTGGGGGTGTAGGGGTGTGGGGGTGTAGGGGTGTAGGGGTGATGGATATTGATGAAACTATGATTCTTTTGTTGGTGTTAGAGTCGTCACTCATCACTTTATTAAAAACCTACACCTGTGAGGAGTAGTAACGAATTAGTGCTGAGTTTCGAGTTTCAAGTTGGGAATTTCACTCAGGACTCAAGACTCAGCACTTCCTCTTAGCTAGTTATAATAAAAACCCCGCATTTTAACCTCTGCCAAGGGTTTTAACTTTTACAACTTAGTATAATTAGAGCAGGTCAGTAAATCGGGGATCACCTTGGAGGGTTTTGAGGATTTGCTTGATTTCCTGGGTACGTTCCTTATTGACTATGAGAGTAACATTGCGATCGCGCACAATCACTACATCCTCTAAACCAATAGTAACAATTACATCCTCTGGATTAGTAGCATAAACAATCGCCCCCTGAGTATCTAGACCTACATGAGTAGCCAGTTCTACATTGGGATCATCCGGTTTTTTGAGTAAACGCTCAATTGCATTCCAATCTCCTAAATCATCCCACCCAAATTCTGCTGGTAAGACATATACTAGATTTGTCTTTTCCATAAGTGCGTAGTCTATACTCTTCTTAGGTAACTGGGGATAAACATCAACCCCATGCTCTACCAGTGGTTCAATGATTTCTGGCGCATAGGTATAGAGTTCCTTGAGAACAACTCCGGCTCGGAAAACAAACATACCGCTATTCCAGCTATATCGTCCCGTAGATAGAAAAGTTTCGGCTTTTTCCCGGATAGGCTTTTCAGTAAAGCGATTGACATGATAAGCTGGCAACTCATTAAAGGTACCAATTTTTTCACCTTGTTCAATGTAGCCGTAACCAGTTGATGGAAAAGTCGGCTTGATCCCCAAAGTGACAATTGCCTCTGTGCTTGTCGCTAATTGAGTAGCAGCATCTAAGGTGCTTTTAAACGCCTCTGGATCAGCTATCCAGTGATCAGAAGGAAAAAAGCCTATAATCGCGTCATCACCATAACGCTTTTGAATTTCCAAACTAGCCCAAGCAACGGCCGCAGCAGTGTCTCTACCCTGCGGTTCAGTCAACAAATTTTGCGATGGTAATTCGGGTAGTTGTTGTTGCACCCCTTGTCCTAACTGACTAGAGGTGATTACCCATAAATCATTCCACTCGCCTGCGAACTTAACCAGTCGCTCGGCAGTTGATTGCAATAGACTTCTGGAGCTACCATCAAGACTTAAAAATTGTTTGGGTCGGTCTTGGCGGCTGAGAGGCCAAAAACGTTCGCCTTTACCACCAGCCAGGATTACTGGGAACAATGGGCTGCTCATGTTGTCATACACACAAACGGTAGAACATTTCAAGTGTACAGTGCGGTCTTACACTGGCAAGATTGGTAGCTTGCTTTAACATAAATTTTAGGGAGTGGTTGAGTGGGGAGATAATTGTGATTAAACAGGTTCAATGGTCAGATAATCAGGTCGCACCTCAACAAATACCGGATCTTAATTTAGAGGTGGGGTCTTCACAAATACAACTGGTAGAAAACCAGGGCATATCTCAACCAGTATCAGCACAAGAAATAGAGGTAGAAACTGAACAAGATTCAGCCACTGTTTCCCGTAACGTGGTTGAGTCTGTTGGTGCAATACCCAATGAACTGTACGAGCGCTTGGGCTTGACCATGCCTCGTTGGCTATTGTGGATTTTGACAGTAGTTTTAGGAGTAATCTTATCTGGGCTGTTAGTATCCACCTTGGCGCTGTGGACTCCTCTGTGGAGCAATTTGGATCGCACTGACGAAGAATTGGGCGTTTCTGGGCAAAATGAGCAAAAAGTTCCCTTACCTGGGGAATTGTGGAGCAAAATCTCCCAATATCAGCTATCTAAGCCTATGAATATTCTCATCATGGGAATTGAGCCAGTTAAAGGCGCTGTTGATGGCTCACCAGAAAGTTTCTCTGGTAATAGCGATACCATGATGATGGTCAGACTCAACCCAGAAAGTAAAACCACAAGGGTGCTGTCAATTCCCAGGGATACCATGATTGCGATCCCAGAAAAGGGACTCACCAAAGTATCAGAGGCTAATGCTCAAGGCGGGCCAGTATTGGCAGCCAGAGTAGTCAGCCGGACTTTAAATAATGCCAGAATTGACCGCTATATCCGTATTTCCACTAGTGGTTTACGGCAATTAGTCGATCAGTTGGGTGGTGTTGAGGTTTTTGTACCCACTGCAATGGAATATCAAGACCCCAGCAGTCGCTCTAGGGTGAGTTTAGTTAGTGGCTGGCAAACTCTCAACGGTGAACAGGCAGAACTATTTGCTCGTTACCGGGAGGAAACATTAGGGGATTTATCTAGAGTCCAGAGACAACAAGCACTGGTGGCAGCAATTCTACAAAGACTGAATAGTCCGACTGTATTACCCAGATTGCCCCAATTAACCCGCCTAATGCGGAAATATTTTGATACAAATTTGAAGACAGAAGAAATGATGGCTTTGGTAAATTTTGCCGTGAATTTAGAGCGGGATAATTTCCAAATGACCATGTTGCCTGGTACATTCAGCAAATTCAGTAAAGACCCCAATAGCTATTGGCTGAATATGACCGGACAGCAAAATCTATTAAACAATTATGTTGGGGTAGATGTGCCTGGTCTTAAACAAGATTCTCGGCCTGTTTCTCAGCTCAAAGTTGCTATTCAAAATGCTTCCAATCAACCCCAGCTAACGGAAAAAGTTATTGCTTACTTGAAACAGAAAGGCTTTAAAAATATTTACACTGTACCGGATTGGCCTGATACTCAGCGCCAAACCCAAATTATTATCCAAAAAGGCAACCGCCAAGCTGGTTTTGACTTACGCAAAATCTTAGGACTCGGTTTGCTAGAAACTAAATCAACAGGGGATTTAGAATCTGACCTAACAATTCGTATTGGTAAAGATTGGAAATAGTCAGTAGTCAGTGGTCAGTAGTCAGTAGCAAAACAACTGACTACTAAACTCATGACAACTAGCAAATAATTAAATTTATGAATAAGATTTTAGTCAAATTGTTTAGTTTAATTATTATTGTTATGCTGGCGTGGTTTTGGGTAATTATGAATCCCCAGCCTGCATTTGCTCAAATAAATACAATTAACTACAACAATGCAAATCTGGAAAATCGTGACTTTGCCAATGCTGATTTAGTAGGGGTCAATTTTGTTGCGGCAGAAATGCGAGGGACAAACTTTCAAGGTGCAAATTTAACTAATGCTATTCTCACCAAAGGTGTTTTATTAAAGGCTAATTTGTCGGGGGCAAACTTGACAGGCGCTTTAGTAGATAGAGTAACTTTAGACAATGCCAATTTAAAAAATGCCATTTTCACAGAAGCAACTTTAACCCGTAGTCGCTTCTATGATGCTGACATTACTGGTGCTGATTTTACAGATGCGATAATCGATCGCTATCAAGTTTCTTTACTGTGTGAAAGAGCCGATGGAGTAAATCCAGTTACAGGTGTTGCGACCCGTGTTAGTCTCGGCTGTAAATAAGTAGTTAAGAAAATTTACCTGACGGAGTGTGAGATTTCGAGTTAATCTTTTCAGGTATGCACTCTGCAAGAGTTGTCGGGTACTATTCGTGACTAATCAAGAACAAAAACCTTCTCGTTCTTTCGCTGGGATTGCCGGCATTGTTGCCGCAGCCACTTTAATTAGTAAAGTATTTGGTTTAGTGAGGCAACAGGCGATCGCAGCTGCTTTTGGTGTAGGTGCAGCTGCCACTGCCTACAGTTATGCCTACATTATTCCTGGTTTCTTGTTGGTATTACTGGGGGGAGTAAATGGACCCTTACATAGTGCAGTTGTCAGCGTTTTAGCCAGGCGCAAGCGAGAAGAAGCAGCCCCCCTGGTGGAAACAGTGACTACCTTAGTAGGGGGAGTGCTGTTATTAGTGACGGTAGCCCAGATTTTCTTAGCAGATAATATTGTGGATATTGTTGGTCATGGTTTGGAGGCGAAAACTAGAGCGATCGCCATTCAACAAATCCAAATTATGGCCCCGATGGCTTTATTCTCAGGCTTAATCGGCATTGGCTTCGGGACTCTCAACGCAGCTAATCAATATTGGCTACTCTCCATCAGTCCTCTATTATCCAGCGTGGCAGTTGTATTTGGTATCGGTATCATGGCTTTGCAATTAGGCAAAGACATTATCAAGCCGGAATACGCCTTCATTGGCGGCATGGTTTTGGCTTGGGGAACCTTAGCCGGGGCAATTCTCCAATGGTTAGTGCAGCTAATTGTACAGTGGCGATTAGGACTAGGTAGTTTAAGACTGCGGTTTGATTTTAAATCCCCAGGAGTTCAAGAAGTCATTAGAATCATGACTCCGGCAACTGTTTCTTCAGGGATGATGCCCATTAATGTGGCTACAGACCTATATTTTGCTAGCCCAATTCCCGGTGCGGCGGCTGGTTTTAACTATGCCAATCTTTTAGTACAAACACCTTTAGGGATTATTTCTAATATCATATTGTTGCCTTTATTACCCATCTTCGCCAAACTAGCAGAACCTGAAAACTGGCCAGACCTGAAATTACGTATTCGTCAAGGATTATTATTGACTGCTGTCACCATGCTTCCCTTAGGGGCATTGCTGATATCTTTATCTGTGCCAATTGTGCAGGTAGTTTATGAACGCGGCGCATTTAAACAAGAAGCTACACAGTTAGTTTCATCCCTATTGGTTGCTTACGGTATCGGGATGTTTGTTTATTTGGGGCGGGACGTTTTGGTCAGGGTATTTTACGCCTTGGGAGATGGACAGACACCTTTTCGGATCAGCATTTTTAACATCTTTCTCAACGTTGTATTAGATTGGTTTTTCGTTAAACCTTTTGGCGCTCCTGGTTTGGTATTAGCTACAGTAGGTGTCAATTGCAGCTCCATGTTGATGCTGTTATTTTTGCTCGATCGCCGTCTCAATGGCTTACCTTGGCGGGAGTGGGGCTTGCCAATCCTCGGTTTGGCTGGGGGTAGTGTGGTAGCTGGGATTGCTAGTTTTGCCACCCTCGCCGCTTCTCAGCAATTGTTAGGGAAAGAGGGTTTATTAATTCAAATTTTACAATTGTGTATATCTGGCTTTGTGGGAATTGTGGTGTTTGCAGCGATCGCCTCACTCATGAAAATACCAGAAGTTAATAGTTTTGTAGTGCGGATGCGTCAACGCTTCTTGAAAAAATAGATTTTCCTGATTTGAATTCGAGCGATCGGCAGTTTGGCTAGTTTAATTTTCTACAAATTGCTATTGTCATTAAATTCAATGTCATCCACGCCAGAGTAATTAATTATCAACACCCCCGGCTACCCACCGGGGATTTTTCTTAATTAGCCCAAGTTGTTAGTTATTAGCGCTTAGATTAAGATATTACGCCTTGAAATTACATAGTTACTTGTATGGTTGGTTAACTGCTGACGGTTAACTGTCAACCCTCCGGGTACTCTTCGAGAGGCAGCTCGCAACCGACGCAAAGCGCCTTAGCGCAGCCTTTGTCTCCGACACGCTCCGCGAACGTAGAGAAGACTGCGACTGCCTCACAGTCAATAGTCAACATTCCTCACAATGGATTGTGCAACTTAAGAGCAAAATAGCTTACTTGTTACCCTTTTTAGTTGAAAATATAAATAATTCTAAAATTGTTTATTGATAAACAAGACCATCAAAGCACAAATATCTGCCGAGGAAAGGATACACTGGAGTATGGTATCAAAACCCAACTTATATCAAGCTAAACTAGAGAACCTTAAGGATATCTACCCACAAAGGAATAGAAATTTTGTCAGTAGTTAAAGGCCTTCGCGCAGGGTATCCGTGGAGATAAAAATGTTTTAAAATCACTGACCCATCAAATGCCTGAACCTCGCCGAAAATCAAACAGCTAGCAACTGACAAAAGACACTGGCGATTCAGTAAAAAATATGCTCAGTAGAATCGATAAACAAGACATAAATTTTACAAAATCACAACATCCATTTTAAATGGAAATTTGCAAAAGCTGTGATAGCAAATAACTTTGCTTCAAGAGCGTATCTATTGATCAAACAAAGACAACAAAGATTGAGCAACATAGAATCATACCTTCCCAAGAACCTCCCATCTTTGTTGACATCCTTCATCGACATTGTGGTGAAATTGATCAGATTGCTGACTCACCATCTTGACAAAAAATATACCGAGATATGTATCCCCATATTGCTAGATTTTTGCGAAGATCAGAATGTGGGGTTAAATCAGTCAATTGCTGATGGCAATATCTCTGAATAAATAAATGGAGCCTCACATTTACAAAAACTTTGTTTATGCAATTGAATTCTTCATTTAAGCAGTCTGAGAGTTTTTCGTTGACTAAAGAGCCAAATTCAGAAGAACCTGAAGTAGACAAAGAAGCAGAAGTGACAATAACTAGACCATCTTTGCCAGCATCGACAGGCGAAGGAGTAGGTATTTATCTAGGGCAACGAAACAATTCCCTTGCCTTTCAAAAGTCAGAAGAATTGCAAAAGGCTCTATTATTACACCGACATGAGCGTCAGTTGATAATATTGCAAGACTTCCCAGACCCCGATGCTCTTTCTTGTGCGTGGGCTTACCAATTAATTGCCCAGCAATATGATATCAAGTGTGAAATTATTTATGCCGGGACTTTAAGCCACCAAGAAAATATTGCCCTAGTGAAACTTACTGGTTTACCAGCCCAGCGTTGGACACCACAAACTATCAAGGGCAAAGACTTATCCTGTTATCAAGGTTTTATTTTAATTGATAACCAAGGGACAACTAGTCAGTTACTCACATCTGTTCAGCAAGCAGGTATCCCGCTAGTTGCAGTGATTGATCACCACAGCTTACAGACAGAACTGAAAGCTGACTTTGTGGATGTTCGTCCTTACGTGCGAGCCACAGCGACAATTTTCACTCAGTATCTCCAGGCTGGTCTGTTAGGTTTAGATAGCAGCATTAGTCAGCACGTTAAATGTGCGACTGCCTTGATGCACGGTTTGCGATCGGATACAAATCGACTGATGCAAGCCCAAGAAGAAGACTTTATGGCAGCTGCCTATCTCAGTCGATTTTATGATGCTCAACTGCTAAACGCCATCCTTCAGGCTAACCGTTCTAAACGGGTGATGGACGTGATCGAGCGATCGCTCAAAAATCGTATTGTCCAAAATAACTTTTCTATCGCTGGTGTGGGTTATTTACGGTACGACGATCGTGATGCTATCCCCCAAGCAGCTGATTTTCTGGTAACAGAAGAAAACGTCCACACTGCCGTAGTTTACGGCATTGTTCACGATGAAGATGATGAGCTAGAAGTAGTCATTGGTTCGTTGAGAACAACTAAACTGACCCTAGACCCCGACGAATTTATCAAAGAAGCCTTCGGTCAGGATAGTACAGGTCGATTTTTCGGTGGTGGGAGGACAGGCGCTGGCGGCTTTGAAATTCCTATGGGTTTCTTGTCTGGGGGTAACGAAAACTCTGCCTACGCCAGAATGAAATGGGAAGTATTCGATGCTCAAATTAAGCAAAAGCTGCTGAGATTAGTTAATCCTAAAGATAACCCAATTCAATCAGAATGAGCCTAGCATTTAAGGAATAGGAAGCGATGGTAATTGATAATTAGTAATAAAAATTATCTAATTAGCGATTACCGTTCTGATTGTCTTGGGAATACTACGGGTTTGTCTAGTGTCTAGGAGAGAAAGGAAAAGCTCAGTATAAATCAATACTATTCAGTTAAGGCTAGAACGAACGTGAGTTTTAGTCTCCGAAAGATGTATTTTCAATTTATCAATAGTAGTAAAAACCTATACCCCTAAACCCTCGAACCCTTGCGCCCTCTCTCAACAGATAACTTTTGTGCATCCTACGTAGAGCGATCGCCAATTAGTTAAAATTAGGAACTACTATTGTTATGACATTCCTCTTCAAAATTGGCTAGAGTTAGAATCTAGTCCAGGGCTGGGGTGTGCTAAAAGTTTACTGTTAATCAAAAGATCATTGGTCTAGATTTAAAGCCATAGCTTGCCTATACCCATAGACGTTACTGAGGAAATTACTTTGAGTATATATATTTATGGTTGATACAGGAATTCAATTTGATTTCTGAAACCTATAAGTATATAGGGGTGTGATAGGCGTAAGCTGTAACGCACCAAAACCCTTGGTGGGTGCTTTACGCTGTCGCTAACACACTTTACTTATCTGTTCAAAAATAAAATATGGATTCTATACCAATTGAGGTGTTAAATTTATTGGATAGTCGTCATCCAAGTGAATATTAAACTTAAAAAATCTGATAATACTAATAATAAAATATACTTTTTATAGTGTGTTTTGATTAGGCATTAAACGAGTAAAATATTTTAGCACTACTGTATCTTACATTAAAAAATACATCGGAAACAAGCTTTTTAACTATTGATTAAATCAGAAAAAACAGGTATCTATTTCAAGTAATATGTCAGCATTGTGGACTTATTTTTTTAATTCAGCACCATTCATTCCACATGGTCACTGCTATTTATGGCAAACGGATTTAGTATGGTTACATATAATATCTGATGGACTCATTGCCGTAGCTTACTATTCTATTCCAGCTACTCTTTTCTACTTTGTCCGTAAACGGCAGGATTTACCTTTTTATTGGATGTTTCTGTTATTTAGTGGATTTATAGTAGCTTGTGGTACAACCCACATCATGGAAGTTTGGACGCTTTGGTATCCTACTTATTGGGTTTCAGGTTTTTTAAAAGCTATTACAGCAATCATATCTGTATTTACAGCATTAGCACTAATACCTCTAGTTCCCAAAGCTCTAATACTCCCTAGTCCTGCTCAACTAGAAAGAGCAAATAAAGACCTGCAAAATGAGATAGGTGAACGATTAAAGGTAGAAGCAGAACTGAGAAAATATCAAAATCACTTGGAAGAACTAGTTAATATACGCACTAATGAAATCACTAATGCTAACGAAAAATTACAACAAGAAATTCATGAACGTCAGCGTATCGTAGAAATTCTCAGAGAAAGTGAGGAACGCTACCGTTATTTAGCTGAAGCAATTCCCCAACTTGTATGGACAGCTGACGCGAATGGTGAATGTGATTATTTCAATCAAAATTGGTGTGATTATACTGGGTTAACCTTAGAGGAATCTTTGGGTTCTGGATGGTTGGCAGCGTTGCATTTAGAAGATTTAGAACGGAGTTATGAAACATGGTCGAAAGCTGTAGAAACTGGTAAATTATACGAGAATGAATATCGCTTTAAACGTGCTGCTGATGGTTCCTATCGCTGGCTATTAGGGCGAGGTTTACCACTTAAAGACCACCAAGGACGCGTAGTCAAGTGGTTTGGAACTTGTACAGATATTCATGAGCAAAAACAAATTCTCGAAGAACGGGCGCGTCTGTTGGAATTGGAGCAAACTGCAAGAGCTGAAGCGGAAACAGCCAATAGAATTAAAGATGAATTTTTAGCTGTCCTCTCCCATGAGTTACGCACCCCCCTGAACGCGATTCTTGGCTGGTCTAAGTTATTGCAAGAGCGCAAACTCGAACCAGCAAGGACATTCCAAGCCCTAGCAACTATCGAACGTAATGCCACATTACAAGTACAACTCATTGAAGATTTGTTAGACATCTCCAGAATATTGCAAGGCAAACTAGTAATTAATATTACAAAAGTCAATCTGGTAATTGTCATATTGACGGCATTAGAAACCATGCGTCTAGCCGCAGAAAGTAAGTTAATTCAGGTATCAACTAACTTTCCATCCAAGATGGGGCAAGTGATGGGTGATTCTGCTCGCTTGCAGCAAGTAGTATGGAATCTTCTTTCTAATGCTGTGAAATTCACTCCCAAAGGCGGCAAGATAGAAGTTAGTTTGGAAAAGGTGGACGGCTATGCTCAAATCGTAGTCAGTGATACAGGTAAAGGAATCAAACCAGAGTTTTTACCTTATGTGTTTGATTACTTCCGTCAAGCAGATAGCAGTTCTACCAGAAGATTCGGTGGGCTAGGGTTAGGGCTGGCAATTGTCCGTAAAATCGTGGAAATTCACGGTGGTACGGTGACAGCACAAAGTCTTGGTGAAGAACAGGGAGCTAGTTTTACTGTACGATTACCAATCCTCCCAGAAGAAGATGGGAATGTCACCTACGAACAGCATCGTTCGGCATCATCAATAACTAGTTCTTTACCTCTTGAGGGTATCAAGGTTTTAGTCGTTGATGATGATGCTGATTCACGGGATTTTCTGGCTTTTATTTTAGAACAGGAGGGAGCCGAGGTTACTTTAGCGGCTTCAGCGTTAGAAGTATTACAACTATTGCCAGAAATTAAACCAGATGTTTTGGTGAGTGATATCAGTATGCCGGATATGGACGGCTATACATTAATCAGGCAAGTGAGGACATGGACAGCAGAACAGGGGGGAGCAATTCCGGCGATCGCCTTAACAGCCTTTGCGCGACAATATGATCGAGAACAAGCCTTCCAAGCTGGATTTCAGCTACACCTACCCAAACCCCTCAACGCCGAAGAATTCATCGCCGCCGTTGTTGAACTGGTCAATAGTCAATAGTCAATAGTCAATGGTCAATAATCAGTTTTCATTAGTTTTTTTCTCTTTTCCCTGCTTCTCCTCACTGTTACCTTGTTCTGCATAGTCCCGTAGCTGCTGCAATAATTTTTCCTGAGATGATAATTGCGGCTGATTATTCGCAATTGTCACAGCATTAGGTAATGGGCTAGTAGCAAGAGAGGGAATGGCAATATTAGGTTTGTCGGCGGCGGCTTTCATTGACTCTAGGACAGTAGCTAACTTTGCTTGCTGTTCCATTTGGTCTGTAGAAGACACCAAACCACTCAGACCGTTCACCAATTGCCTAAGATTTTGCCGAAAATTAGGATCGCCTGTCAATTCATCTAAATCAGATGTAATTTTTTGGGTATTTTCAAAAGTCAACCTCGCTGAATCTAAAGTCTGTTGCAGCAACACTGCATTTTTCGGATCATTTAAACTTTCAGTTGCATTTCGCAAATTAGCCGAGGCTTGAGCAGCATTTGCAGATAGAGTTTCTAAGTTTTTGATTAACTCTCCTTGAGTTAAGCGATTCAGACTTGGTGATAAGTTTGTCACAGTTAAGCGTAATTGATTGCTAGTTTCTGTAATATTATTCAAAGCGCCGACCAAGCTTGAGCGATTGGTATTTAACAAACTGTTCAAATCACTTAACAAACGACTCGCTTGAGTTGCAGTCGTGCCAAATTTATCTGCTGTGATACCGAATTGATTGACTGTTTTAGTGGTAGAAACAGTTAGTTCATTAGTGGCTCGTTGTACAGTATTGGCGGTGGAAGCAAAAGTACCTAACTGTCCTTGAAAGCTTTTTGTCAAACCACGAAAATCTTGGGTTAGTGCGGCTACACCAGTGGCTGCTTGGGCTGAGGTTTCCAAAAGTCTATTTACCCTTTGATAAAATTCAGGGTTATTGTATGTATTCGCAAAGTCAGTACTGCTACGAATCAGCGCATCAACACTTATACCTATTTGCCCCTTTAACCGAGAATTATTACAAACGATGAGGCTGTTATCACAATTCTTATCTAGAGGTTTAGTGAGATTTTGCCCAGTGGGTAGTGATGATTTGGGTGTGATATCGATAATACTTTCGCTAATCAATCCAGTCTGATTAGCTTCTATCACCACATCGCGGGGAATAATCAGGTCAGATTGGGCAAATTCAATTTCCACTTCTACAGCATTTGGCCCTGGTTGAATTTGAGAAATTCTGCCCACCTTCACGCCGCGATAGCGAACTGTTGCGCCTCTTTGCATACCCCCTGCATTGGCAAATTCCACCACGGCTTTGTAAGAACTACCAGCAGCCGTATACCTATTCAACCACAATAGAATAACTCCAAACGCCCCTAGTCCCAGCAGAAATAATAACCCTACTGAACCTTCCCTTAATGTGCGTTGCGATGTAAAACGATTGGTGATCAAGTCTCGCATATTTTACCTCTACCCAAAAACTTGGCCTAAGCCACTCAGCACTCACTACCTACGACGAACTACTCAACACTAACCAACTACTTGAATTGGCCCTTGTACACTTCCACTGACAAACTGATTGATTAATGGATGGTCGGTACTGTCTATATCACTAACTGTGCCTTCCCACTGCACTTGACCCTGATAAAGAAACACCAGTCTATCAGATGTCCGTCGAATCGTACTATCTTGGTGAGTAACGATCGCATAGGTACTACAAACTCCATGTGTACATTGCAAGTCACGGATTAAATCTTCGATGACTGTGGAAGCAATGGGGTCTAGTCCGGCTGTGGGTTCGTCATAAAGTAAAACCTCTGGCCCTTCTGCGGGATTATCAGGGTTAGACATAATTGCACGGGCAAAACTTACCCGTTTTCGCATCCCCCCAGAAAGTTCTGATGGGTACATATGACCGATTCCCCGTAAACCAACCATTTCTAGTTTTTCTGCGACTAATTCTCGAATACGCGATCGCTCTAACCGAGAATGTTGATAAAGTAAAAATCCCACATTCTCTTCTACAGTCAAAGAATCAAATAATGCTGCTTGCTGAAATACCATACCAATACCCACTGGGTCTTGACCATCCTCAATCAACCCTTCCCTTTTGACTCCTTGCACATAAATCTCCCCAGCATCAGGAGTAATTAAGCCTGCTATTATCCGTAAGATTGTGGATTTACCGGTTCCTGAAGGGCCGATAATCCCTAAAGCTTCACCTCGATAAATCGTCAAATCTACATTATCTAAAACCTGATTGTTACCAAAAGACTTAGAAACGCCTTTAAGTTGAATTAGTGGTTGTTTCATTGGTCAATAGTCATTAGTCATTGGTCAATAGTCATTAGTTAATAGTCATTACTCTCTATGAACTTTTCACTCCCTACTTCCAATTTCCCCATTGATGTCATCGTTATCGGTAGCGGTATTGGTGGTTTATGTGCGGCTGGGTTGTTGGCACGTTATGGTAAACGAGTGATTGTGTGCGAAAGTCATACAATTCCTGGTGGTGCAGCCCATAGCTTTAAACGGCGCGGATTTGAGTTTGATTCTGGCCCCTCCTTTTATTGTGGTTTGACGGATGTCCAGAGTTTGAATCCTATCAAACAGGTTCTTGATGTCTTAGGTGAATCTCTCCCAGTTGTACCGTATGATCCTTTAGGAAAATACCATTTTCCTGAGGGAACTGTTGCAGTGTACAGCAACACCGAAAGATACCTTCATGAAGTAGAGAAAATCACTCCCCAAGGTGCAAACGAACTACAGCAATTCACAAAACGCTTATTAGGTTTATACGATGCCATGAAAGGCATTCCCACCTTAGCATTGCGCTCAGATTGGCAGGTAATTTTGATTTTACTGCAACATTACCTAATGTCTTTGGGGCAAATGTTACCTTACTTACCCTTGGTTCAGTCTTCTGTAGGGGATGTTATGGATAGGACTGTTAACGACCCTTGGGTAAGACGACTGATTGATTTAGAATGTTTTCTGCTTTCTGGTTTAAAGGCACACAGCACAATTGCCCCAGAGGTGGCTTTTATGTTGGGTGAACGTTCCCGTGTGGGAGTTGAGTATCCTGTGGGGGGTAGTGCCGCAATTGTCAATGCCTTGGTGCGGGGGTTGGAACGTTGGGGTGGTCAGTTACGTTTGGGATGTCACGTTGAGCAGATTTTGTTGGAAGCGGGGCGAGCTGTAGGTGTAAAGTTACGAAATGGTGAAATCCTCAATGCGCCCATAGTGATTTCTAATGCCACAATTTGGGACACCTACAATCACTTGTTACGTCCTGAAGATTTACCAGCTAATTATCGTCAAGAGGCGTTACAGACACCAGCTGTAAAAAGTTTTATGCACCTGCATCTAGGTATCAGGGCAGATGGGTTAGAAAATTTAACAGGACATCATGTAGTAGTCCATGATTCTGGTGAAGATATTACTACCCCAGGCAATACTTGTATGATATCGATTCCCAGTGTGTGGGATGCGGCTCTTGCCCCAGAGGGACATCATGTAGTTCATGCCTATACCCTAGAATCCTACGCTGGATGGGAACGGAACGATGGGTATGCAGTGAAGAAAAGGGAAAAAGCCGAGTCTTTATACCGTGCTTTAGAACGCATCATTCCCGATATTAGAGAGCGTGTAGTCTTGGAACTCATCGGTACACCCTTGACTCATGCTCATTATCTACGCCGCCATCAAGGAACCTACGGCCCTGCCATTGCGGCTGGTCAGGGAATGTTTCCGAGTACACATACACCCATTCAGGGTTTGTATCGTGTTGGTGATAGCACTACCCCAGGCATTGGTGTACCGGCGGTGGCCGCTTCTGGTATTTTATGTGCAAATACCTTGGTAGAGCGATCGCAAACAACTGATTTATTAAATATTCTCCATAAAAAATAAGGGAGAAGAAAAAGACAAACTTTTAACTCCCTAGTTACCCACAAACAACTCATCCCAATCAGTAATTGCTTCCTGTTGGGCAATTAATAGTTGCTGAATTCCTGTTTCGGCGCAATCTAATAGCTGATTCAATTGGGTACGGCTAAAACTACCTGCTTCTGCTGTTCCCTGAACTTCAATAATTCCTAAGTTTTTATTCATCACAACGTTGAAATCTACCGTTGCGGCTACATCTTCTATATAGTTCAAATCTAAATATGCTTCTTGTTCTAATAAACCCACAGAAACGGCGGCGACTTGTCCGCATAGAGGCGATCGCTCTAATACCCCTCGCTGCAATAATTGAGAAATAGCCTCAGCTAATGCGACAAATCCGCCTGTAATTGCTGCCGTTCTTGTACCTGCATCGGCTTGTAACACATCTGCATCTACGGTTAAAGTCCTCTCTCCCAAGGCCTCAAAATCTAACGCTGCTCGTAAACTACGCCCAATTAAACGTTGAATTTCTTGCGTCCGTCCAGATAACTTCAATAATTCTCTTTCATGCCGTTGTTGTGTAGCTGATGGTAGCATCCGATACTCAGCCGTTAACCAACCTTTGCCACTACCTGCAAGAAACTTGGGTACACTTTCTGCAACACTCACAGTACACAATACCTTCGTCTCACCGCATATTGTCAGAACCGAGCCAGGGGCAAAACGAGTAAATTTAGTATGAAAATTGATAGGACGGAGTTCATAGGGTTTTCTACCGTCGGGACGCTGCCAAACCATGAGAGTCACCTCTAACTTTTAATTGTAGAATACCCCTTTAAAGTTACCTTAGTGGTGCAAAACATTAAGTACTATGCGGGATCAGCATCTAATAACCAGAATCAAATCAAGGAAAGCTGGCAGATATAGCTGTTGCCAGTAGTGTTAGGACATCAATAGATGATACAACCTAGACGCACCAAGACCCTTCACCCAGTCCCCAGTCCCTAGCTATAACTAAAAACTCTAAGTTACTAAAAGTAGTTTGAGGATATTTTGCAACACTAATTCTGGCGCTTGATCACCGTTAATTGTCAACAGGCGGCGGCGACGGTCGTAATACTCTAAAATGGGAACTGTGCGATCGTAAAAAATCTCTACTCGACGCTGTACAATTTCAGGTTGGTCATCTGGTAGAGAACGCCCCAAAGAACGACTCACCATCACTGCTTCTGGTACTTGTAAATAAATTGCCCAATCTAATTTTTGTCCCAACTCATCAAGCAAAAAGTCCAACTCTTCAGCTTGGAAGGCAGTACGCGGATAACCTTCCAAAACCCAGCCATCACTTACATCAAACTTTTTCAAACGCAGTCGGATTAATTCAATGATCATTTCGTCAGGAACTAGTTCTCCTTTAACCATGTAAGGTTGGGCCTGACGGCCTAATTCACTCAGGTGGGAAATGGCTTCCCGTAAAATCTCGCCCGTAGAAATCTGAGTAATTCCTAAATGACTGCAAAGCCTTTGTGCTTGAGTGTTTTTTCCCGACCCTGAACCTCCCAGAATCACTAATCTCACAACAATTCACTCCTCAACCAGTAATATTTAAAACATAATAAATTTGTTTTGCCCAACCCCGTCAGAAATCTAACATTTAGCCAAAGAGTATGAGTCAGGGAAGATGAGGAAAATACATAATTATTCGTCTATCAATCTCCGCTCTTCTATACTCAACTAACTCTTGACTTCAGACAAACCTAGTGTTTGACTTATAAAGCAGATTGCCAGACATATAACGCTGAATCAAAATCAGATTGATTATACAGGTAGATTTTCTCCAAGAATCCCTGCACAACCTATTTTATCTATTGTAATTTTTTGAAATTTACCCTATGGTTGCCCAGTTAGAAACGCCCAGTGCAAATTCGTCCCTCAGCTTACCTTACCCAATTGAAGGGCTAGTACAAGTTTTCACTAGCTCACACCGTAACTTTTTTACCAGTGTCATGGGACAAGCCCTGAGAATTGCTGGGCAAGGTACACCAGTGTTAATTGTGCAGTTTCTCAAAGGTGGTATCAAGCAAGGACAAGACCGACCAATTCAATTGGGTCAAAATTTAGATTGGATTCGGTGTGATTTACCACGCTGCATCGACACCCCACATTTAGATGAATCAGAGAATCAGGCTTTACAAAAGTTGTGGCTACACACACAGCAGGTTGTCGATGAAGACAAGTATTCTCTTGTTGTTCTAGATGAGTTAAGTTTGGCGATTCACTTTGGGCTAATTCCTGAAAGCGATGTTCTAGCCTTTTTAGCCAAACGCTCTCCCCATGTCGATATTATTTTTACTGGAACAGAAATGCCCCAGTCTATTTTAGATGTGGCAGATCAAATTACAGAGATTAGGCGTAGTCATTGCCCCTAAACAAGATATCCTAGTAATTCGGTTGCAATTACCTGTGAACTTGTGATTAAGAACGACATCTGGATTACTGAAATGGCTCAAAAAGGGATGATTGCTCCTTTTGAGTCTAGTTTAATCCGAAAAATTCCCAAAGATACCCTTGTAGCCGCTCAACCCGTCATCAGCTACGGCTTGTCTTCTTACGGCTACGATATTCGCCTCTCATCAGCTGAGTTCCGCATTTTTCGCCACATCCCTGGAACTGTAGTTGATCCCAAAAACTTTAATCCCCAAAATTTGGAACCAACACCACTACATACAGATAAAGACGGCAGTTACTTTATCTTGCCAGCTCATAGTTATGGTTTGGGGGTTGCCCTGGAAAAATTAGAGGTGCCAAATAATATTACAGTAATTTGCATAGGTAAAAGCACGTATGCTCGTTGTGGTATTATAGCTAACTTAACACCTGCGGAAGCGGCTTGGCGGGGTCATTTAACTCTAGAGTTTTCTAATTCTTCTAGTGCTGACTGTCGTATCTACGCTAATGAAGGCGTTGTACAATTACTCTTCTTGGAGGGTGAACCTTGTGCTATAAGTTACGAAACACGTCAAGGTAAATATCAGGATCAGTTGGAGAAGGTGACTCTGGCTAAAGTTTAGTTTTTGAATCTGGGCATATTCTTTGGCGATCGCTCTTCATCCCATCCCAATATTATAGAGATGATAGGGCGATCGCCTCTGATAGTTCATTCTGAATGAATCAAGTGGGATTCCAGTAATATAGATAGAACAATAATTAATCGGTTTTTATTAAAAGCTTATGTCTTCTACTCCTCTTGTGCTGAACCTAGTTGAAGGTTCAGTGTCTTTCAGTTTTTCCCCCCAGGCGGCGCGGGAATTAAAAGCAGCTATTAATCAATTAATGGAGAGTCTAAAGGCTGTTAGCAGCAAACCAGCTTCAGGTGGTAAGGTCAATCCCCAGCCACCATTAGAATATCGTTACACTGGCGATGTCTTTTTAGAAATTTTCTGTAATCCCAATATCTGGCCTACTCCCTTTGCAGCAAAAGTACTACTGACAATTCGTGATGTCAGCATTCGTTTGACTACAGAAGCTGAACTCACACGAGTAATTGAAGATATTAATCAGTATTTAGAGCAAGTGGGTTAGGCTTTCTCGATGGGAAATTATGAAGTTTTTATCAACAAGTTTGATATTGTGAGTCAGTGGTACTTAGACTTATGAGTCGTTCTTATGGAAATATTCCCTGAGAAATTAACGGGGCAGTTTAACACGGTAAACTACCCCGAACAGAGATTTTACATAAGTTAATCAAGTTATTACACAGGATCTACACAAAAGCTTGTTTTTTAGACGTTCATTAATGGGAAAAGTTGTAAAAACAAAAAATAGAGGATTCTGGATCGGGACGGAGTTATTAAAACCAGAGATTATCCCTCAGCTTGGGAAGTGAATCTTTTGTTGTCAAATCCAGTCATCCAAAAATAAACTCCCAATCCAAAATCACCAGTATTTATGGATCTTGGATTAGTCGTTGTCCCATTGTTCACGACCAATGAGGTCACCAATGCGATCACGTAATAGAAAGTCACATTTCTCTAACTCACACTCTACACAAACCCACTCTCTAGCAGGAATATATTGGCACAGAGTATAGATAGGCTGTTGTCTGCTGACCATTCCTTTTTCTACTAGTCGGCGTGCTTCGTCCTGAATTACGTCTAGGGAGTAGTAATTGATAGAGGGCACCGTATTCACACTCATGGTTTTTACTCACAAATTTACACTTAAGATAGTGTTCCCACCAAATCAAAGGGAACAAACATGACAGGAATTGGACTTGCGCTTAGGGTTTTGTATTTTGCTATACGGAACTAATTTCATTTTGACGCTAGACACCCTCAAATAATTTAAAGAAATGTTAAGTTTGTCAAAATTTCCTGACATTAGTGACATAAGCATCACACAATCAGATATTTAGTCTGCTAACTTAATTCGTGAAAGAATTCATAGTTAATGTGAATCAATAAGGTGTGAAACTCTTGCTGTTTCCGGCTTGAGGTATTAATGGGTAGATGACAATTCTTCATAAAGACAGATTGCTGAGGTCAAAAATCATCGAAGTGGGAGCATTTATTACCACCCAAAAATCAGCAAACTCAACAGTTAAGGGAGAATAAAGGTATAAACTGTTGCGTAGCCAAGGTTACCCTACACTAGGAAGACTTGCAAAGTGCCATAAGTTAATAATTTCTTAAAGCAACTCATAAGGTATGAAGTTGATGAATTTCATTTGAATGAAATGATCCCTTGAAATCAACATCTGTCGTCCCTTGAGATGACATCCCTCTAGAGTAGCAGTGTTTATATAAAGGTATATCCTGCTTGAGATGTAGCTAGAAAGGATTGATTGTTACAACTATTACTTGAGTCATAATTTCATGACATATATTTACGTAAGTAAATTTTGTGAAGAATATGAATTTTTGTTAAAGATAAGGATTTTCCTGTCAGTGAACTTATCAAGACCGGAAACAATAAGTTTGGCGTTCAAATCCTAACATTGCCGACCAGTAAAGTCTTAGGGGTTCTCACCCCTGATAATGGAAGTCCAACTAAAAAAATATCCAAAATGTAGGATGCGTCAGTGGGATGTAACCTAAATCTAGTCAGAAATTATTCATCCTTAACCACCTTACCGAACCATCTATTTCGGATAATTTATTTTTTGGTGTTCTCTAAGGAATTAGATACTAATAAATTTAAACAGACGCGATTGAGTCACGTCTGTCAACTGTTGGTGAGTTCTGCGGAGATTGATTGTTCTCTAGTCACATTATGATTGAGGCCACAGGGAAGTTATGAACGCTGAGAGTGATTGCTGGTGGCTTCATGTCTCCTGGTTCCTCTTAATCCCTAGTCTCACAAAAAATTATGCCGAATCTATGCCTAATCTTCGTCTAAAGAGTCATCTGCTGACGGTATATCATCAAGCGATCGCGCATTCTCAAGTTTGTTCAGCAAAGTTAGCACTTTTGTTCCTCGTTCTATGGAACGATCTTCAATGAAAGTCACTTCGGGAGTGCGACGTAACCTTACCCTTGCCCCTAATTCACTACGGACAAAACCTGTGGCTGATTTCAACCCCGCCATTGTTTCTGCTTTAGCTTCTTCTGTACCATATATACTGACATAGATTTTGGCGTGTTGCAGATCCCCAGAAACATCTACGTCTGTGACACTGACCATGCCCGTACCCACACGATCATCTTTAATACCGTTAATTAGCATTTGGCTAACTTCCCGTTTGATCAATTCAGCAACACGGGAGACGCGGCGATTTGTAGCCATAAAAACATTCCCTCCTCACAGAGGTTGGACAACAACATAAATTTTAGTTAGATAGGACAGCAAAACTATGGGGAATACCCTCTAGAAAAACCTGCCGACAAAATCTACAAACCTTATTCATTAAGCATTTCCTTGATTTTGTGGTCTGAATTTCTTTCTTCGCTTTGGTATGTCCTAATCTAGATTGTACCGAAGCCAAGCATGGCTCTTAATGTAAAAGTGATGAACGCTAGCCCGCCTACCAACAAACCCACAATGGCGATTAAAGTAACGGGGCGTTTTAACAGAGGGAATAGTGGCTCAAAAGTGTTTAGGAAAATACCTAATACAATAGTGATCAAGTAACGGGGGTAGCGAAAAACGTTATCCCAAAATCCATCAAACATTTTAATTGAAACTGCCTTCTTATATACTTAACGTTCATTTTGATTTACTTTATCAACATAATTGTAATATATGACGCTAGAAAAATACTCGATCAATATAAAATATGGTTCGTTGGTTATATTTGCTATATTTAATAGCCTATAGCGTAGTTCCAGCCTTATGGTAAGCCAAATCCCTAAAGAAACTTGCCCACGTCCATTTTTAAAGTGGGCTGGGGGTAAAAGTAGGTTAATTCCGCAATATCTGTCACATTTACCCAAGAATTATCGGACTTACCATGAGCCATTTTTGGGAGGTGGTGCTTTATTTTTCTATCTCCAACCGAGCAAATCTATTTTAACTGATATTAATTCTGAGCTAATTACTACTTATCGCTGCGTCCGCGATCGCATCGAGGAATTAATTAGCCTTTTAAAAGAGCATAAAAGTCAACATAATAGAGATTATTATTATAGTGTCCGAGGAAAAACTGTTGATAATGAGTTAGAACAAGCCGCACGATTTATTTATCTCAATAAAACTTGTTACAACGGTCTTTATCGAGTAAATTCTCAAGGTCGATTTAACGTTCCTTTAGGGAAGTATCATAATCCTAATATTTGTCAAGAAGATTTACTGAGAGCCGCTTCCAATGTACTGGCTACATCAGAAATTAAACAAGCAGATTTTACAGAGGTGCTGAATTACGCTACTGGTAGTGAGGATTTCGTTTTTTTTGACCCGCCATATTATCCTATTAGTAGTACTAGCTATTTTACAGGTTATAGTAAAAATTCTTTTGGAGAAAAAGACCAGTTAATTTTAAGAAATACTTGTGTAGAACTGGCTAGCCGAGGTGTTAAAGTAGTTGTGTGCAATTCTGACTCCGAATTTATTAAGAATATATATCAAGAAATAGGGTTTAATATTTATTTTATTGAGGCAAAAAGGTCAATTAATTCTAATATAAAAAAACGGGGTTTAGTTAAAGAGTTACTCATCACGTCATATTAAAATTCTGGCGCTAATGAATGAATTAATAATTTAATTTATCTAGGCAAAACTTGATATTTTCTATAATGAAGTAATAATTTAGAGGTTTTTTATAAAGAAAAAATAAAATTACTGTAGGGTGTGTTAGGCGCTGATTTCCCAGATGATTGGTCACAAAATAAATATCCTCGCGCCTAACGCACCATCCGTGAGGCGGTGCGTTACGGCTAAATTTTCTTGTCTTTCCGTCCCAAATCCTTTCATAGCCGTAACACACCCTACTTAAGATTTACTTTATAAATAGTCTCTTAACAGAGTGTTTTAGCATTTCTTGTAGGATTCATACTTAATTTTTGAAACACACGTAGGTGGGCAATGCCCAGCAAAACCATGATACGGTGGATATTACCACACCCTACAGATACTTAGATTCTTGTACGTAAGCGCAGGCTAAGCCAACAATAATCAAATTGGATTCCTATATGAGTGGTTAGTGATAATCATATCCCCCAATTTTTGCCTGCATAATTAATGCGATAGACCACTAGCCAGTGCTACAGTCACCATAAATCCAGTGTAAAGCTCAGTATATTGAGGAAGTTCCTCAAATGTTACACATACTTTTCCCAAAATACTGGAAGCATAAAATGTCAGAATGTTAAATGTAAACTTTCATCACAAACACACTTATGCCAAGAGCCATCTGGAATGGAGCTGTGTTAGCCGAGAGCGATAACACCGTAGTCGTGGAAGGTAACCATTATTTTCCGGCTGATGCAATTAACAAGGAATATTTTCAAGCGAGTGAAACTCACACCACTTGTCCGTGGAAAGGTGTCGCCAGTTACTACAGCATCGAAGTTGATGGACAAGTTAACAAAGATGCTGCTTGGTACTATCCCAGCACTAAAGAAAAAGCAAAGAATATTGAAGGTTACGTAGCCTTTTGGAAAGGTGTAAAGGTTGAGACTAAATAAGCATAATTAGCCAAAAAAACTCAACCTTGTGGAGACGCGAGTAATCGCGTCTTTTTTTGTATCATCATAAATTTTTTTCATCTACCATCAGGTTCTCTTGTCACCAGGAAATAATTAGGAAATTTCAAGTAAGCTTTAAATTTCATATTCAAAATTTAGTCGTAAATTAGATAATATTCATTATTTTTATCGTAAAAATTACTGTTACTAGTGAATTAAACTATACCTTGGGAGAAATTTAATTATTTGTTGATGTATATTTGTTTTCGAGCAAATCAAAATGACGACGATGTTTCTTTAAATAAAGAATAAAAAATTTAGTTGTAATTATTTTAGCGATCGCCCACACCTACACTATCCCTAAAAGCCCTAAAAAAATTAGAGATATTGCCTTACATACTAATATGTATAAGTAATACAAGTCACTTAATTACATTCAAGTGAATTAAATATATTTGTATTTAAAATATCCTTACATATAAAAAATTACCTGACTACTGATTAATTAGTGGCGTTATTTATAACAACCTGTTAGTTGAAAAAATCATCTAAATATTACTTCTAGGATATCAATAAGGATATCATGAAAAAATATCAGAGAAGTTGACACTACAAATACTCTTGTTTTAAGCTCAATATGCTTGTTGCCCATTTACTATGCAATCAATAATTTTAGTTATTGTACAAGCAATATTTGTATTTAAATCAAGTATAAATCTGTCCGTAATATGACTTTTGATATAAACATTATGCTTAAGAGAATATTCAAGTAAAAATATTCATTTCTTCTAGAAGCTGACCGATATTAGAGGGATTATATAGTGGCTAACATCAGTTTAAAACAAGGACAATTTGTTACCAACTCTTTGTCAAATGAATGGAAGTTTAGACATCTTACTAAAATTCTTCTAAGACGACGTTTTATAGTGTTGGGCGTTTCTTGTATGGTGATGTCAGCTACTAGCTTTACAGCCATAACAAACAAACCCACTTATAAAAGCCAGATACAAATATTAGTCAGCCCTAATGTATCTGAAGAGGTAGGTGCAACAAATAATAATATAGATATTCCCATAAATATTGAGCAATACTCTGTGCAGAAAAACTTGATGCAGAGTTCTAAATTAATAGATAAGGTGGTAAACATACTAAGTTTTGACTATCCCAATATTACTAAAGAACATATTTTAGGGAACACAGAGAATAGTGAAAATTCTCGCTTAAAAGTAACTCAGATAGAGACTAACAAAGGAGCAAAACAAGTTCTTAGCCCCGTATTTGAAATTTCTTTTCAAGATAACGACCCATTGAAAACTAAAAAAGTACTTCTAGCTTTACAAAAGGTCTATCAGGATTACAATCTAGAGCGAAGACAAGAGCGATTTAATCAAGGATTAGCATTTATTAATGCTCGGTTACCAGTAATTAAACAACAGGTAAGACAAGCTGAGAGAAAATTAGAACAGTTTCGTAAGAAGCACAATTTACTAGATCCAGAATTACAAAGTCAAGTTTTAATAAAATCCTTGACTAAAACGCAAGAACAGTTACAAGTAACTCGTACCCAATTACAAGATATTAATTCCCGCTATCAAAACTTAGAAGAAAGAATCACAGAGGCTAGTCAAAAAGCGCTCATATCAATGCGTTTGGCTCAATCAAGTCGTTATAAAACACTGACGAGTGAATTACAAAAGACTGAACAAACTCTGGCCAAAGAGCAGCTACGTTATACAGATGACTCCCCTATTGTGCAGAGTCTCAAGCAGCAACGCCAGAGTCAATTAACTTTAGTACAGCAAGAGTTAAAACGGTTAACTGCGGAAATTAGAACAGAAACAACTCCAGAACCAGGACAACTGGTTGGAGTTGATCCAAATTTAGTGGAAGAATTTGTTCAAGTACAGACGACGGCTTTAGGATTAATTGCTAACGAAAAGAGCCTCAGAGAATCAGAACAACGTATCCGTTCTGAATTGAGAAAATATCCTAGTTTGATAGCAGAATATCAACGTCTTTTACCAGAACTAGAAACGCAACGCAAAACACTTGAGCAAATGTTGCAAGCACAACAATCAATGGGGATGAAAATTGCTCATGGAGGTTTTGATTGGTTGGTATTAGAGGAACCAAATCTGGGAACTTATGTTGGTAATGATAGGTTTTGGTTAGTACTTGTCGGTATGATTACTGGCCCGATTTTGGGTGTTGTCTTGGCGCTGATTTGGGGAATGCGTCATCAGATTATTCATTCTGCACAAGATTTGCAGAAGGTAAGTAACTTAAGATTACTGGGAACAGTACCGAAGTTAGCACCCCGGACGATGGAAAAACGCCTTCCCAATTTATCTTGGCTTGGGGGACGCAACGTAGCTGAGTCTGAGGAAGTAGGTAATTCTTGGCTACCTTGTCACGAAACCTTGGATATGGTCTACCAAAACACTCAAATATTGAAGTATCCTGTCCCTTTTAAGTCCGTGATGGTAACTTCAGCGCTACCAGGGGAAGGAAGGACAACTTTAGCGATGGGGTTAGCAGCTAGTGCGGCTCATATGCACAGACGAGTGTTACTAATTGATGCTAACTTGCGATCGCCTAAACTCCACAAAATTCTCCAACTATCAAACGACTGGGGATTATCTTTACTACTCCTCGATGAGACAAACACTGAAGTTCAAGATTATATCCAGCCAATTCACCCTTCTATTGATATTTTGACTGCGGGGCCAACACCAGAAGACACGGTAGAATTGCTCAGTTCTCAGCGATTGAAAGATTTAATTGAGTTATTTGAGGAAACCTACGACTTAGTATTGATAGATGCTCCACCCATTTTAGGCACAGTCGATGGTAGGATTGTTGCCTCCTACTGTCATGGAATTATGATGGTAGGGCGCATTGGTTGGGTAACACAAACTGAACTCACCCAAGCTGTGGAAATCTTAAACAGCTTAAACTTAGTTGGCATTATCGCTAATGATATGAGTAGTTATCACAAGGGTTGAAATATTTTCTTAGAACTTACGCACTCAGAGGGTGTTTGAAAAGTCGAAAAGTATACTAGAAACCCCTCTCCAAACCTCTCCCCGAAACGGAGAGAGGCTTTGAAACCCCCATTCCCTCGCAGGGAAGGGGGGCTAGGGGGTTAGGTTTTTAAGATTTTGGTGTTAGCAATGATACTTTTCAAACACCCTCTCAGGTAATCTGTTGAGAATGGGTGTAAGGGTGTAAGGGTGTAAGGGTTTTCAAAATTTATACCCCTATACCCCTATACTCAACTAACTAAAACCTTGGATTCTACTTCTGGTTGATAACGGATCTCATTGGGACAAGAACGACCTTGCTCAATATCAGCAATGTTGTTTAAGGTTGTCTCTGCTATGTTGCGTAAAGCATCTTCTGTAAAAAATGCTTGGTGTCCTGTGATAAGTACATTGGGAAATGTTGTCAGTCTTTGGAAGATATCATCTTGAATGATTTCCCCTGATAAATCCTCAAAAAACAATTCTGATTCCTGCTCATAAACATCTACACCCAAAGAACCGATTTTGCCAGTCTTGAGTCCTTCAATTACAGCTTGGGTATGAATGAGCGCACCTCTGCTGGTATTGATTAACATTACCCCTGGCTTTACCTGCTCGATTGCTTCCGCGTTGATTAAGTGATGAGTTTGCGGCATCAGGGGGCAATGGAGAGAAATAATATCAGAATTGGCAAATAGTTTCGGTAATTCTACGTATTCCCCCCCTAATGCTAACATTTCTGGGTTGTGGTACACATCATAGGCGAGTAGGCGACAGCCAAACCCTTTCATGATTTGTCCCAAAATCAAACCGATTTTACCAGTACCGATAATTCCCACCGTACGTCCGTTGATGTTAAAACCTAAAAGTCCATCTAAAGCAAAATTACCTTCACGGACGCGATTATAAGCGCGGTGGATTTTGCGATTGAGGCTCAAAATTAAACCTACTGCGTGTTCGGCTACACCATAGGGTGAATAGGCGGGAACACGAACTACATTAACACCCAACTTATTAGCAGCTTTTAAATCTACATTATTGAAACCTGCACAACGGAGGACAATCAAGCGAGTTCCTCTTGAAGCAAGAATTTCTAAAGTAGCTGCATCAACTTGATCATGTACAAATACACAAACCGCCGGAAATCCGGCGGCTAAAATGGCGGTATCTTGATTGAGACGGGGTTCAAAAAACACCAAATCATGTTGCTTTGGAGCATTTGCAGCTTCTAAAAACTGCCGATCATAGGCTTTTGTACTGAAGACTGCTACTTTCATGCCAAACCTCAGGCTATATGCCGGATATTTTTCACATACATATTAGCTTGGTGTTTGAACAGTTGATGTCCACTAAGGGCTAGCTGAAAATCTCAATTATGCTTACCAGTTATAGATTTTAGGTTTTTTTTACCTGTAAATATAACTAAAGCAAAAATTAATGCTTTGAGTATCATCAATCATTCATTAGCTGGTATAACTTTCCTTAGTGAATCAATGTTGAGTTCTAACTTTTCTCCCAGCCACAAGGCAAAACGGGTATGGTCGCTGACATCATCTCCTGTCAAGGGATGAACGAGAATATCTAATTCCTGACGGTGAAGCATTAACCAGGGGACAATTTGAGCGAACTCTGTTGACGGGAAGGCAACTTGGTACATGGATTTAGGGTGGGGGCCAATGGGTTTTTCATGCGATCGCCCAAGCTGTACATTGAATCTATTACCTAATTCTTCACGGATACTCATAGCTGTAGCAAAACTAGCGCTATCAAAGTAAACGTGAGCGTGAAAACCAGTGATGTTGAGAGATTCTTCTTTCATAGCTTTAAGTGCCAATTTATTGCGCTGCTCGTGTCAGTTTTTGAAAGGATCTGGTTTAATACCCCATCCTCTCGTGGGTAGTTTTTAGGCGTTTTTGCCACTGACCACTGACAAATGACGCGAAATCCCACTACCTTATGGGTGGAGTTTTTATAAGCTTATTTACTCCGAATATTTGTTGATTTTGAATTAACTTCTTGAGTTAGGGTATTTTTTATTTGCCAAAGTCTTCCAGGCTCAAACACTGGAAGCACCTGTTTTTTATTTTGTTTTAAAGCTCCTAATATTTGCTGTGACGGACGAAATGTCAACAATTGATTATTTTGGGAAAGGAAAAGATTTAAATTAGCATTCTCCAAATTAGTAGGCTGAGTTAAGAGCAGTAATCTTACATGATCTTGAAGTGAATAACTCTGGGCAATTAGATCGCCAGTGTTGGTGTATTCATCTCCAATATCACTGACTATCACTGGTGAGGAACTACCGTTAATCCGATTAATTATTTCAAAATTATGATAGCTTAAATCCTTGCTCCACCAAGTATGTGCAGAAGCACTAACAGTAGCTGATGCGATACTGCTTGTGAAAATAAGTAGGGTCACACCTTGCCATAACCAGCGTTGGGAAATAATTTTAGTTCCTAATAAATAAGCAACTGCAAGTTGCACACCAGGATAGGAAGATATCAAGTAACGGCTGACAGTAGAGCGTCTACCCCCTAGTAGTAAATCTGGCAAAGCTAAACTGAGAAAAGGAACGAGAATTGTAGTAATAATAAATAACCAGGTTGCTCTTTTAGTTTGATGACACACTAAATAAGTTGCCCCAGCTATTAACATAATAACGGCTAGTTTCAATAGAGAAGAACGGATACCGTTCCAGATAGTGTCAAAACCAAAGTCTAAGTCAAAAAATAAAGAACTAAAACTAACTAGCCATAGTTTTAATAAATACCATATATCAACTTTATCTCCAGTCCAACTTGTGGTTTCTACTACCCTTTGACGGTTGGTGACTAGTATTACTAACCAAGGAAGATATAAAATAAGCGAGCTAGCGATCGCCACTAAGAAATATATGAGATTCTTTCTCAAAGATTGCCTATTTTCTTGCCGGAATGTCTGCCCTAAAAATATATAAGTTCCTTGAGCAACTACCGTTAGAACAAAAAAAGGATGGGTGTACCAGCCTATAATATTACTGAGAGTATACAAACTCCAATTTTGCCAGGTAGATAAGCGCCAAGCCCGTAATAATAAAAAATTGCTCCCAATGACTGCTACTGTTAGTAAGCTGTACTGTCTGGCTGTCTGAGCAAACAGAATATCAAAAGGAGACAAAGCTAAAAGCACTGTTGCAAACAAAGCCACTGTTGTAGAAGCAAATAACTCCAGCCCCAAAGCATACATTAATGGCAACGCCAACAAACTCAGTAAAGCGGGCAATGTCCGCGACGCAGTGAGAGAACTGCCAAACATCTGCATCCAAAAGCGAGCCATTAAGAAATAAAGTGGTGGATGATGCGGGTCTTCAATTTTTAGTGAGTTAATTGTATCTACTACGGTGCTTCCTGGTTTCAATCGCTGAAACTTCAGTAAATATGGTGCTGGTATGATGTGATTTTGAAAAATTTCTTGGTCTATTTCTTGCCGTGTGAAGCCCGCCGCCCGTATAGATGTATAGGCTTCATCGTGCCAGTAAATTTTGTAGTCGAGATGAAAAAAGCGGAAAAATACACCTGTTACCAATAGTATTAGTAAAAATAACCTCAACCAACGCGGAGTAAGTTTGAGATCCCGCATAGCAAAATCACCGCATGAATTACAAATCTAAAGCATAGTGACTGTAATCATCACAATCACTCATGCTTCAGCGAAGTACCTGCTTAATTTCGTGTAGTGATACTAGTTGCGGTGTAAATACACGCCCATCGGCAATGTCTATAACTTTGACAACAGCGTAATTACGAATTACCCTACTAGCCACCATACACAATTTCACTGCGGTTAGTATTCCCCAGATCGGGTAAAGATTTAGGTGAATGGGGGGTAAGGGCTGTGGGTGTGCTAGGGGCTACTTGTAATTGCTGTACTAGACGTTGTAAAAGTTTGTCTTGTTGTTGGCGGAAAGCGCCAATTTGGGGGCCACGGTTAATAATAGCGAACCAAACCAAACCGCGATCGCGTGTGGGTACAACGCCAGCTAAAGCACTCACATCCCGCAACGTCCCAGTTTTCATCACAGTAGCCATCGGCAAATGTCGAGAGTGCATTGTGCCTCGGTGATCAAAGCCAGAGATGGGAAACAAGTCTGCTAGATTGAGTTGAGCCGCAGCAGCTTCATGTTGCAGCGCCATTAACATTGCACAAACCGCCCTGGGAGAAATCCGATTTTCTGGGCCAAGTCCCGAACCATTAATTAATTGAATTTCTGTCTCTGGCACTCTTGCTAGTTTGGCAGCTTTGGCTTGGACTACAGTATGGCCTCCCACCGCTTCTGCCAACATCTGCGCCATCTCATTATTGCTGTAAACGTTCATCTCCTTGATCAATTGTTTCAAGGGTAAGGAACGGTGACGCACAAGTAAAGTTTGTTTGGGGTTGGGCTGGGCGAAAAATTTGATTGTGCCATTAATTACTACCTGGGGCTTTGGTGTTCCCTTAGGCATGATGGAATGTATATAATTTGCTGGACGAGTCCAGGTTTTAGAATTTAGTGATTGTTTGAGCATTTGCCCAGCCAAGAGGGGATGGCGTTGGAAATTCATGGCGAAATTGCCTGTAATTACCAAATTGCCCTTTACCTGCTTGATGCCCATTTTATTGAGCGTATTACCCAGGGCGATCGCTTCTTCCCAAACAAACATCGGGTCGCCGCCGCCATTAATGATTAAATCACCTTGTAATACGCCATTAACAACTGAAGCATTAGTGGCGATCGTCGTTTCAAATTGATGTTCTGGGCCGAAAGTAGTAAAAGCCGCCAGTGAAGTAGCAATTTTAGTGAGAGAAGCTGCCGGCAGAGGAGTAGTTCCTTGATGATTAGCCATCAACATCGGCCCTGACTGCAACCAAATTCCTTGGCTTTCTGCTAAATTCTCAGCAATCAATTTTGTCGTGACTAATCCCTTCAGATATTCCTTGACTGTATTAATTCCTGCTGGATTCGGATCAGGTGCAATAACCAAGCCTGGGCTACTTTGCCAAGTTAGTGCATCTAAAGCATCCGCAGGCTTGATTTGCACACCGGCCATTTCCAGCCAGATAGAAACCAAACCCGAACTCAACAATTCCAGCATGATTCACTCCCCACTTATGACTGTAATATATTGTTTCCTGTGCTAATATACGCGCTTTATGGTGTTCATCAGCATTGAGTCATCATAACTGGTATTTTCTTCTCCTCTCAAAGTAAGTTGGACGGTATTAAGTATTAGGTATTAATTACCAATTACCAATGACTATTTCCTCTCTGGAT
Source organism: Anabaena sp. CCY 9910 (assembly GCF_963920875.1). Classification (NCBI taxonomy): domain Bacteria; kingdom Bacillati; phylum Cyanobacteriota; class Cyanophyceae; order Nostocales; family Nostocaceae; genus Anabaena; species Anabaena sp. CCY 9910. Next base: position 247,856 of record NZ_CAWUDJ010000002.1, read on the forward strand.
GTACCTGCTCTTTGGTAGCAGGAATACCCATTTGATTAATTACCGCAATCATCTGATATAAACGTCCCAAGTCCCGTTGATTGAAGGATAAAACTAGGCGAGGTAGTCCCACAGTTTCATCTTGGTTTTCTTGAGGCAAAGACTCACTTCTTTCTATCTTTCCTTGGACGAGAATGTCACTAAATTCAGCATTCAGTTGCTCAACCTCAGCATCTGATAATTCTTGGGTTAAGCGAATTACCAAGCGATCGCCTACATAGCGACAGGAATGATAAACCTGATAAAAGCGGGTTATGGCATCACAGGCTACTTCTAGACTATCTGTGACGGTGTACAGGCTAGGGTCTTCAGGATTTACCAAACCTGTTTTCACTAGATGCTGATTGATGTATTCGCTCCAAGATTGCCAATAATCACCGCCAGGATGATCTATTAAAACTACTGGTACAGGGCCAAATTTACCTGTCTGGCTTAAAGTCATGCACTCAAACGCTTCATCTTGAGTACCAAACCCACCAGGAAACAAAGCTATAGCATCGCTTTCTTTGAGGAGAAACAGCTTGCGGGTAAAGAAATATTTAAAGTGAATCAGCTTGGGATCACCCTCAATAATTGGGTTTGCTTGCTGTTCAAAAGGCAGGTGAATGTTCAATCCAAAGGAATTTTCTCGTCCTGCACCCTCGTGACCAGCCTGCATAATACCACCTCCTCCTCCGGTCATTACCATAAATCCCATCCGAGTTACCGCACGGCCAAATTCCACTGCCATTTGGTACTCTGGGGCTTGTGGCAATAGACGAGCCGAACCGAAGATGGTTACTTTGCGGACGTGTCGGTAATCATAAAATAATTGGAAGCCTCGTTCCATATCTGCTAAAGCCGCAGATAATATTTTCCAATCGAGACGTTCAATATCGCTGTCCGCTAGACGGACTATTGTTGCCAAAGCATTATAAATAAGTTGCCGATTTTTTAATGTCGGTAAGCGATCGATTAGTTCAACAAGATCGGCTTGGAGAGACTCAAATGTTTCAAACGACGCAGATGAGGTCATGATAGATGCCACCACAATGGCATTACATTCTACCTAATTTTCGAGTGCAATTTTACGAATAAACCGGATTCCTATCACGTCTCAAAATAATAGCTTAGGAACACCTCTTAAGTAGGAAGAATTTATTAGTTTACTAATGGTGACGTATATTTGTTTCGTCCATAAGAAATATTATGAGGTGCTATAATTTGCACCTCATAAAGTATTGGACAAATATTACCTAAACTTAATGGCAATAGATTACTCAACAAGAGCTTACTATTGATTGAGTTTCACAGATGCTTTTCTAGGGTTTGAGATAATGTTGTTTTAGGCACCGCACCGACTACCATATCGACTTTCTGCCCACCTTTAAAAATCATAAGTGTGGGGATGCTGCGGATGCCGTACTGACTTGCAACTTGCGGATTCTCATCAGTGTTGACTTTCACCACTTTTATTTTACCTTCGTACTGTTGAGCTATTTCATCGACAACAGGAGCGACCATTCTGCAAGGACCACACCAAGGGGCCCAAAAATCAACCAAAACTGGTACATCGCTGTCGAGTACTTCTTGCTTAAAAGTAGAATCTGTAACTTGTGCGGCTGCTGACATGCCTAAAAACCTTTGCCAATTATATTTCTGACTTTCGTGAAAATTCTACCATAGCAAAAACAACTGCCCAAAACACAAGGATGTACATTTGCAAAGAAGCTGAAGAATTTATGTAATACATAAGGAACCGCCCGAACAGTAGTCCGGGCGGAGTGTGGTGTGAGGAGTGAACGGAAACATGCGTCTCCGCTATATCTATTGTAGGCGACATATGTGATTTTTCCAGTGGTTGTTTAAGAGTCTGGAAAAAATTTCTGAATAATTTAAAGTTGGTAATCCGGGATAGGGTAGAAGGCATACTAAAAAATTTATTTCTAATTAATCATTCGCCATTCCCTATTCCCTTTTACCTATTCCCTTTATTTACCCATACCTAATTGTTGAGCTTTTTGGTAAACTTTGCCCTCAGTTAACAAGGAAGGAGCAATTACAACTTCAACTTGCTGCATTTCTTTAATATCTTTTGCTCCCAAAGTACCCATGCTAGTTTTTAAAGCTCCCAATAAGTTATGAGTACCATCATCTAGGCCGGCTGGCCCAGTTAATATTTGTTCAAGAGTGCCAGTTGTACCGACGCGAATCCGTGTCCCACGGGGCAATACAGGGCTAGGTGTTGCCATACCCCAATGGAAGCCTCTTCCTGGAGCTTCGGCGGCTCTAGCGAAGGGAGAACCGATCATTACGCCGTCAGCGCCACAGGCGATACATTTACAAATATCACCACCAGTAATTAAACCGCCGTCAGCGATGATGGGGATATAATTACCTGTTTCCCGATAGTAATCATCCCGTGCGGCGGCGCAGTCAGCGATCGCAGTTGCTTGGGGTACTCCTACACCTAATACCCCACGAGAGGTACAAGCTGCACCAGGGCCAATCCCTACTAAGACAGCCGCCGCCCCAGCTTTTAACAAGTTCAAGGTGACTTCGTATGTCACACAGTTACCCAAAATTACGGGAATTGGCATAGAACGGCAAAATTCAGCCAAATCCAGGGGTACTACAGATTCTGGTGACAAGTGGGCGGTAGAAACTACCGTAGCTTGAATAAAAAATAAATCTGCCCCGGCTTGGGCTACTACCTCACCATATTTGCTGGCTCCTATTGGAGTAGCACTAACAGCTGCAATCCCACCTTGTTCTTTAATTTCTTGAATACGCTTGGTAATTAATTCTGGTTTGATGGGTTCGGCATAAAGCTCCTGCATTAAAGAGACAAACTCATCTTTGCCTACCGAAGCAATCCGATCTAAAATCGGTTCTGGGTCAGCATAACGAGTTTGAATGCCTTCCAAGTTGATAACTCCTAATGCCCCTAGTTGCGATAAACGCACCGCCATCTTGACATCAACAACCCCATCCATTGCGCTGGCAATAATCGGGATTTCTCGCTCGATATTGCCAATTTTCCACCGAGTATCAGCTAAACTCGGATCGAGTGTTCTGTTACCGGGGACTAGAGCAATTTCATCAATGCCATATGCTCTGCGAGCTGTCTTTCCCCGCCCAAGTTGAATTTCCACGCTGTTAACTTTTCTCAATTCTGTTCTAGCTAGGGTATCAAATTGTGAGATAGTTTGCAGCGATTTTTTTTAATTGATGGCTAAGTTTATGCGTTGCACGATTAAGGACGGGTGGGGATAGCTACCCCATAAATCCCGCTTTTTTTAACGTAGAGGGTGCGCGGTGAACCAGCGTTGTAGGAGGGTTTCCCTGCGTAAACGACTGGTGAACCCAAAAGGAGGTTAGCGCAGAGGGGTGTGGAGTATTTTGAAAGTTAATTGACTAGGAATTTTGGGATTCCTGCATAAAAAATCAATCAGTAACTTATTGATGAATAGCTGTCAGGATTTACGGATTTCACCAAGTACGTAAGTTGGATGGCAAGAGTCACTGTTGCTGGAGGTTGTAGGAAAATGCGAGTTAGAAATTACAGTCAGTTTACAGGTTTAGCGATCGCCGGATGGTTATTGTCGAGTTTTTCTACTGTGGCGACTGCTGTTAATGTCTCTCAAGTTGTAGCGCCAGCTAGTATTAATCCCTCTTTTGGGAATATGGTTCAGTTAGCATCTAATCATCTTCCTCAGCCAAAATTAGTATTTCAAGGTCAGGAATCTTACACAAATGCAGGCAAAAATTTTCAAAGATATAAGTTGGCTGTAGCTAACTGGTCGGCATTTCCGGCGCAATTGTTTGATAGCTCTCCTGACCTTCCTCCCTGCGGGCTGAATAATAACTCTTCTCGAACTTGGGTAGATATTTATAACGCCCAAAATAATCAGCGAATCTATGGTTTTTGTGCTTTTTCATCGCCGCAAAACTTAAATTCTCTCTGGTTTGCGGTTGAGCAAGGTCAAACACCACCTAGTTCTGTATATATTGTCCTTAATGATAGAAGGGCAAATAAAACCTATCGTTCTAACTCAATTTCATTGCAAAAAGGGCAATCACCGCCAGCACTCAGGGAAGATTGTATTGCTTTTAATCCCAATAATATTGCTGTTAATCAAGTTAATGGTAGTTGGAAAATAGTTGAAGGTGGTAATCATTGGATGTTTTATTTTGGTAATAAAGCTAATGAGGCAAAACGCGCTTTCCAAATCATTAAGAATTACCGCATGAACAAATCCTGCTTTGTTGGTAGACCACAACCATCTTTCACATATTTATTAGTAAATAATCTTGCACCCTCTGGTTCTGTGCTTGGTGAAGATTGTGTGGCATTCAATCCTGCTACTACAACAGTCAACAAAATAAATAATCGCTGGAAAATTGTAGATGGTAATCACTGGATGTTTGATTTTGATAATAATAAATCTGAGGCAGAACAATCACTAGCAATCATCCAAAAATATCAATTTACTCGCTCCTGCTTCGTAGGTAGACCGAATGCGAGTTTTAGTTATTTACGGAAATAAGACAGTGTAAGAAATATAACAACAGTTAACAGTTAACAGTCAACTGTCAACTTAATTCATTTCAGCCTTTAAGAATTGGCTATAGAGAGGCTAGAATTGTTACGATCACTTCAGATTTGATTTTGCAGCCTTGATTCAATCTGAAACTTTAGAACTACTGGAATGGTATCGCCTTTGTCAGCATCTTTCTACATTTGCGGCAACTAAACTAGGGGCGATCGCATCTCTTCATCTGCAAATCCCTGCATCTCAAGCAGCAAGCGAGCAGTTGTTAGAACAGACAAAAGAAGTTTATCAACTGGAAAGTCGTCTGGCAAGCGGTTTATCTTTTGAGGGTATCCAAGATATTGGTGATGCCTTGGAAAGATCAGAACTGCAAGGGATCTTGGCGGGGGATGAACTTTTGGCGATCGCTACTACTCTCGCAGGCGCAAGAAATTTACGACGTATAATCGATAACCAAGAAGATATACCAATTTTAACTGAGTTGGTGGCTGAGTTACGTACTTACCCTGAACTAGAACAGGAAATACATCGCTGTATTGATGAACGGGGTCAGGTGACAGACCGTGCCAGCACGAAATTAGGTGACATCCGTACAGAATTGCGGAAATTGCGGAGTCAGATCACCCAAAAGCTGCAAAATATTTTACAAGTAAAATCTAACGCGGTTCAGGAACAACTGATTACTCAACGGGGCGATCGCTTTGTTATCCCTGTCAAAGCACCGCAGAAGGATGCTATTCCCGGTATTGTTCATGACACCTCAACCAGTGGGGCAACGTTATACATAGAACCTAATTCTGTTGTGCCGATGGGTAACCAACTGCGGCAGACAATTAGAAAAGAGCAAGCCGAAGAAGAAGCGATTCGTCGCGCACTCACGGAAAAAGTAGCAGCAGTTAAACCTGATTTAGAACGGTTATTAGCCATTGTCACGACTTTGGATATGGCAACTGCTAGAGCCAGATATAGTTTATGGCTCAAAGCCAATCCCCCTAGATTTATTGACCGCCAGGAACAAGAAATCATTACCTTGAGGCAGTTACACCATCCCCTATTAGTTTGGCAACAACAGCACGAACAAGGTCATGCGGTGATTCCTGTGGATTTGTTAATCAGCCCCCATATCCGGGTAGTAACGATTACAGGGCCTAACACTGGTGGGAAAACGGTAACCTTAAAAACCCTGGGACTGGCAGCCTTAATGGCCAAGGTGGGCTTATTCGTCCCCGCCCGCGAGCCAGTAGAAATTCCTTGGTTTGACCAAGTATTAGCAGATATTGGCGATGAACAATCCCTACAACAAAGCTTATCGACTTTCTCGGGGCATATTCGTCGGATTAGCCGGATTTTAAATGCTTTAGGAACCGAGGACAGGGAAGGATCTCATCCCCACTCCCTAGTTTTACTGGATGAAGTTGGCGCAGGTACAGATCCGGCTGAAGGGAGTGCTTTAGCGATCGCTCTTTTACAATATCTAGCGGATCATGCCCAGCTAACTGTGGCTACAACTCACTTTGGCGAATTAAAAGCCCTGAAATATGAAGATCAGCGCTTTGAAAATGCTTCCGTAGAGTTTGATGATGCTACTTTGTCGCCTACCTATCGTTTGTTGTGGGGTATCCCTGGACGTTCTAATGCTTTAGCGATCGCCCTCCGTTTGGGTTTAAAGGCGGAAGTGGTAGAACAGGCAAAAACTCAAGTGGGAGAAGCAACTGACGAAGTTAACTTGGTAATTGCGGGGTTAGAAGCCCAACGTCGTCGCCAGGAAACCAAAGCCGCAGAAGCGCAGAAAATATTACAACAAGCAGAACGCTTGTATAAAGAAGTATCTAACAAAGCGGCGGCATTACAAGAGCGAGAACAATCTCTACGGGCTTCCCAAGAAGTCGCAGTACAACAAGCCATTACCCAAGCCAAAGGCGAAATCGCCAAAGTAATTCGCCGCTTGCAGCAAGGTACAGCCACAGCCCAAGATGCCCAGCAAGCAACCAACAACCTCAATCAAATCGCCCAAAAATATCAACCAGCACCGCCACCAAAGGCAAAACCGGGGTTTGTTCCCAAAATAGGCGATCGCATTCGCATCTCCCAATTTGGGCAAACAGCCGATGTGTTAACCGCCCCTGATGAAGATGGTGAGTTAACAGTCCGCTTTGGCATTATGAAAATGACGGTGAAGCTAGAAGATATCGAATCTCTCGATGGTCAAAAACCGGAACCAATCACCAAAGCGAAGCCAGCCCCAGTTACTCCACCCCCACCAGCCCAACCGGTTCTAGCGATTCGTACCTCCAAAAATACCGTGGATTTACGAGGTAAACGGGTAGCAGATGCCGAATACATTTTAGACAAAGCCATTTCTGAGGCAACTGGCCCAATCTGGATTATTCACGGACACGGTACTGGCAAACTCCGTCAAGGTGTCCACGCCTTTTTAGAACAACACCCTAGAGTTAGCCGTCACGAGCCAGCAGAACAATCTGATGGTGGTAGTGGGGTGACAGTCGCGCATATTTCGTAAAAGGGACTGGGGACTGGGGATTGGGGATTGGGGATTGGGTTTTTAAATGAAAATTACGGCATTCCTATACCCTTAACCCCTTACACCCAGTCTCAAAAGACAACTTGGGTGGGTAAGTCTTAATTACATAGTCACTTTTATAGGTTGTTGACTGCTGACGGTTAACTGTCAACGGTCAACAGTTCTTAGTTAGTAGTTATGCAATTTAGACGCGCACTAGCTTACCTTTCTTGGATGAATTTTATTTATCCAGCCTGTAGCAATAAATTTTACTAAGTTCCTAATTTGATTACGAGTATCTAATTATTCATTCTTTGATGAAGCTTATTGTTAATAATTAGACATTAGATTTTCTGATTATATTTATTTATACTTAAGTACTTAATTAGGAGATAATAATTAAGTATATTTTACCATGACAATTCACTTTCTACACTGTTGAAAATAAATTTTCATCAAGTAGAGTAAGACAGTGACAATTGCTGTTTACCACAGTTCAGAAAAGATAGTGCAGTTAAGAATCCAGCAAAGACTCATATTCAAACTTTTTCACATTCTGATTTGAAGAAAGGATTAGGAAGTGGTGAGTCCTGAATGGTGAGTAAAAATTTCTCTCCCTGTCCCCGTTCGTGTAGCGTCCCGTAGGGAAGTTCGATCGGAGGGAAACCCTCTTTGCGACTTCTCTTCCTACCTCTCCTCCTCCCTTCTTCTTCCTGCCTCTTTCAGAGGAAACCAACTCTAATTATTCAGAGTCTGGTTTCAAAATGGGTAACAGCAACAGCCCCTACCAGCCTGATCACCTATGCTTAAAGTTATGCAATCGGCCGCTGATCCAGCCACTCCCAATTCCCAATGGGAGGACTTAATTAAACTCCCAACCCCAAATGTCGTTGAATGGGACAACATCAAAACTCAGTTAGATTTGGTACTGTTGGCACTGGAAACCCTGACGGGAATTGGCTCTGAGGCTATGCTCTCGGCGGCAACCAGTCTAAATCTAGAGTCGAAAGTGCCAGACCGCGTAGCTTTATGGCGTTTGCGTCAGTCAAACCCTCTACGCAAAGGTCAAGGAGGGCGGAAAAAGCTGGATGTAGAAGAAGCGCGATCGCTTGTTCTCATCATCTGCTACCTCGCCAAACAGCACCAGGAATTAATTCGTCGTGCGGTGGGTCTACTAGAACAAATGGCGGAAAAAAATCGGGAACCTCATCAGGCTGCTTTACTTGGAGACTACATAGATGCTTTCTGCAACACCTACCAAGAGCGGATGGAAGAGGATGAGCAAATCTCGACGGATTTACTAACCAACCTAGCGCTGAAACTACTTGTAGATTTGCTGTTTTATAGCGCTCCTGGTGGACACCGCCGTCTTTGGCTAGCACTCATCGACCGTTCCGCAAAATTTTGAAAACATCTCCTTTGCAGTTCCTGCCATGCCTCTATCTAATTCTGTCATTCGTCGCTACACACCACCTACTTGTACGCTAGAAGTATTGGCGCAAAGCTCCCCTTTGTCACGTTGGATGGGCAAACCAGTACTTAGACACTTAACCTTTGAGTTGCGCTTTGATGACCCGCAATTGCCCGAAGAAAACAGAGTACCAATTCGAGGCGATCGCGACCAACTTGAAGCCTTATGTGATGCTGTTACCACTTACGTACAACAATTTCTCCAACAGCCACCAGATAGTTTTCGTTTTAATGTCTCTGAACTGGAAGATTCAACTAAAGTATCTACTGAAGAATTAACAGATTTTCATCAAGCTTCACTCTTATCTAAAACCACAAAATCTTTTATACCCCAAATACCAGGGACAAAAATCTATTTAGAACCGGGCGATTATTTAACACACAATTTATTTCTTGGTTCCTTAGCTAATCAAGCATCTGGCTATGTTATTCAACTAAGTTTGCTACAACTGTTCGATCTCGCAACAGCCTTAGATGAATATTCGACAGATGTCATGGCATTACCATCTCTCAATAACACTAGTTCCGTGGTACGGTTCCCGGCTTGGGCTTCTGTTGCTGCTGTATTAGTATTAGCTTTAGGTTTAACGCCTTTAACTTGGCAATATGCTAATAACACCAAACAAAAAGAGCAGCAGACAGCAACAAACAGCAATCCCAACGATGAACAAATAGCTTTACAACCAACCCTACCTAATTTTCCCGCACCTCAATCTGAACTAGCCCCTGCTAATAATTCATCGTCTTTGCCTTTAGGTTCGGCTCCGCCACCTCCTCCCAATACTGGTTTACCGACAACTCCCCTCATTCCTCCTAATACCAGTTTCCCAGCTAATTCTGCTTTACCTCCCAACTCTGTAACCTCAAAACAACCATTAAATATACCTCAGACAAATATTCCACCAATCTCAGGCAATGCAGGAGGTATTACTCTACCAGGGCAACAAGTTGCTATTCAACCAAATCCCTCAGGGGGTATTAACTCAGCAGGCATTACTCTCAAGCGGAATTTACCCCCCAGATTATCCACCTCTACAGGTAATATTGCCTCTGGTATCCCACCAGTACCACCACCACTGGCTACCATACCTAACAATGCAATTCCTCAGGCCTACTCACCAGTAACCTCACAAGCCGCAAGAAGTAGAGTCAATACTTCCCCAGAGTTGGCTGACACTAGCTCATTAATAGATAGTTCGAGAAGTGAACCCAAGACAACTTCGTCTGGTGACATTGCTACGAGTAACACTGGCACACTGTTTGATACACCACAGGTAGCAGAAGCTAGAGAGTTTTTCAAAAAGCGTTGGCAACCACCCTCAGGATTTGCACAAACCCTAGAGTATAGCGTCATGCTGGGGGTAGATGGCTCAATTGAGCGGATTTTACCTTTAGGCAAGGCAGCTAGAGATTATGTTGATTTAGTTGGAATGCCTGCGATCGGAGAACCTTTTGTTTCAGCTAATCGCTCTGGGCAAATGACACGAATTCGGGTTCTTCTCAGCCCAGATGGTAAAGTACAAACTTTTCCAGAAACTGAATAGTCAATCATCAGTTGCTTGGCAAAACTAAAACTTTGAGAATATCAACTATAACTTGATGACAATCCTAAAACTGGTACATTTCCTGTGCCAGTTTTTACTTATTTTTATTAGTTAAAAATTACTTTCCTGAGTCCAGTTAATAAAGTGGATTGATTCTAAAAATCAGCGAATTTAGTAATCAATATAATCATATTTAATCTTAATTAGGGAACAACAAAAAATAAATTATCCAAAATTCATGGTTTAGTAGGGTGCGTCAGTGCCATAGAACCTAACTATACTCATAAATTCTTCATACTGACGCACCCTACATTTTGGATATTTTTTTATCTGGAATTCCCTTATTAAACATTAAAACATACACATAATTATTCTTAAGAAATCTCATCACAGGTGAAAAATATGCAAACTATTGGGCCTCAGAAAGATAGTGCGGCTTGGGTTATTCAAACATGGGCTGCTTTTGTGCTTTCTATTTCTATGACTAGTTTTGGAATTGCGAATTTACCTGTAGATAACTGGGTAAAAGGCTTTATGAGTATGGGTTTGGCTTTTTCTGTTGGTTCAACTTTTACTCTAGCTAAAACCACTAGAGATTTGCATGAAGCCAGAAGATTAGCTGCGCGCATTGATGAAGCGAAAGTAGAAAAGTTGTTGTCACAACATGATCCTTTGAACCTTAAATAAAATCCAGCTAAATTCAATTTAGTTAAGCCCATGAAATGAGGTTAGGCTCAGGAGTAATCAACAAAGGTGCATACCGGATTGATGCTAAATTGAAACTTTAAAAAACCACAAAAATAAAAGGGCTGTTATGAACAGTCCTTTTATTTTTATAGATTTAATTTTTTATGTTAATAACGGGATTTTTTATTTTTTGACTTTTGCTTTTTCCGCCGCTTTTCGGTAGTTGCAACTGCATGGTCTACTGGATAGCCAACAACAGGAATTACCTGGAATTTACGGTCTTCTTCTAAATTTTTGAGTTCGGTGTAATCAACCCAATGAATACAATCAACCGGACAAGTGTCGATTGCTTCTTGAATAACTTCTTCTGCGTCCCCATCTTGACGAATTACACGCGATCGCCCATAATCAGGCTCAATGTAGAATGTGTTCCGCGCCACATGAGCGCAATGCTTGCAACCAATACAGGTGATTTCATCAACATAAACACCTTTTTGCCGCAATATTCCGCCCAACTCTGGTTCAAAACCAGAACGCTCCGGGGCATCCCGCAAAAAACCCCCTAGTTCTGGCTCAAAACCGGAACGATTCTCTTCTTGTTCTGGCGACGGCAGAAAATCAGCCATTACGCACTCCAGCGCTGTACAACTAGGCGAATCGAACCATCTTCATTTTTTTGTTGTTCGGAGACTTGGAAGCCTACACGAGCAGTTTCTTTCACTACTGTTTGGTAAGCATAACGTTGGGTCACTTGGCGCAAAAAACCATCAACTGACAGGTTTTGTTGCCAATATTGTAGGTCTGCCACTAGTTCATATTCTTTGCCATTCCATCTAAAGCCGATGTCATAGCCGTTTTCCTGCTCAATGGTAATTTCCGCAGGATGGGTTTGACCGCGATAGCCGCGTACTTCTTGTGGGCCTGGTTTCCAGTCTATGCCCAAATCGGTGAGCGCTTCTTGTAAAGATTCGAGGTTACGGATCTGAGTCTTAATTTGGCTAAAGTGTGACATGGTGGTTGTAAATCAACGACAATGAACTGCTATGAGAACTTACCAATCGCTGTAAGTGGTTTGCGTATTTGCCACGCTAGATTCTTGAACCTGGGTGGCGAAAAATTCTGAGGTTGGCTGATGAGTAAGTACTTGCCCTAGTTGTGCTTCTATTGCTGCTGTAACCTCAGCACAGGAAGCCCCTACAATGCCAGTGACCGTTTCTTGTACTCGACCGTCTGGATAGATGATAAATTCTAATGTTTCCATACTCTTAGCCAACCACAATAAGTCCGCTTGAATTTTACTGCCTTAGCAGCAAGCTATATGTATAGCTCTAGGAACATTGTTACTTAGATACAAACTTGCCATTTTTTAACTAATGTTCCATCTCTCAAAATAAATATCTCAGAAAATTTACAAAAATTATTAATTTTATAAGTCAACGCATCCGTCATTAGTTAGTTTCTCTTAACCTAATCCATAAGTCAAGGTTAATTTTATTTGGCTTTTTCAGGCGATAAAAGCCTAAACATCAGTGGTAGCAGTGGTATAGCTAGCTGTGTGAGCTTCTCAATTATCGAATTTATTGAAAATCTTTATCATTATCATTGATTTTAATCAAACTTGAGTGCTGAGTGAGGAGTAATAAATTATCAGTAAGGGTAAACTCGCTCATGCTCAACCTTTTTTTCCTTAAGCTATGTGTAGCAAACTAAACTTCAAAATCATGGAGTTTACTGACACGACTTTAGCTGATATTCTGAAATGTGATTTTTGAAAATATATTATTGCTATCTCAAATAACTTTACGGTGTGGCGATTAAGCTCTATGAGAAATTATCCGTTAGACTCCTTTGTCAGTGCGATCGCTTCTAAAAAATTTGCTGTTATCTTTATCTCAATTTTCACAATTGTTCTAATTTTATACTGTCTCAAGACCAACCCGATTAGACAAGGCGATGGCTATGAATATGCTTTGATTCTCCAAGGGTTCTTTAATCATTTCAGCCCAGATATTAGAGAAGGTGATATTACCAGTCTGATCAAGATTGTGGAAACTCAACCTAGTTCTTATGATGTTAAGGTTCTCCAAGGAACGCTGGAAGCTTTGAGAAATGGGGAAAATGAGATTTATTTGGGCATTCTCAAGTCTACTAGGGGAGAGTATTTTGGTTATCACTTCTGGCTTTATCCGCTAATCAATCTCCCTGCTAAAGCTTTTCTTGCTGTTTTGGGACTCAATGAACTTAAAGCTTTTCAGCTAACCAACGCAATTTTTATCAGCTTCACTTTGGTTTATGTTTTGTTGTTTTCCCGACAATCTCCTTTAGTACGTTGGGTGATCGCCTTATTATATTTAGCTGGGTGTGTGTTCTTTTATCTGCGATGGCCTCACCCTGAAGTTTTCATTGCTGCATCTATTTTAATTTCCGGATGTGCCTTTCTTGAGCAACGAATTTATATTGCGGCGATCGCTGCGACTTTAGCAACCTTACAAAACCCATCAGTAGTTTTTCTTTTGGCATCAATTTTAATATTTTTTGTCCTGAAAAACTTTAAATCCAATATAGTAAATAATCCCTTACAGTTCATCAAGAAACATATTTGGCTGGCTTTAATAGCGGCTTCATCTCTTTTTCCTTATGGATTTTTCTATTATCATTACCAAATCCCAAATTTAATTGCCAAAAGAGGATTTGTTAACCCTAGTTTAATTAGCTGGGAACGCTTTACTTCTACGTTATTTGATTTGAATCAGGGACTAATTGTTGGGTTTCCAGGTCTAATGATTGGTGTTTTGATTCTTCTGGTATATCGTGTACTTTTGGTTGTGATCAAGAAGAAACAGCCAGCATTCAACCAAAGTGACGTATTACTAGTAGCATTTTTCTTAATGCTCCAGCCAACTTTAAGCCAAACAAACTGGAATCATGGCCAGGAGATTTTCAGTAGATATGCTTTTTGGGCGGCGATGGCTTTGATTGTCTGGGTAGCTGCAAATATAGATGATGTAAAAGGGTTATTAAAATATTCTCTCTTACCTTTGATGTTAATTTTACAGCTTTTTCCCAATGAACTTTTCTTTAAACGTCCTTGGGATGGGCATTATTTAAAAATGAAATCCCAAGCAAATTGGGTTTTATCGAATTTTCCTAATTGGTACAATCCAGAACCAGAAATTTTTGCTGAACGAGTCAGAGAATATGAGCGATTTGGTGAAGCGATCACACCTAATCAAATAGACTCACCTTTTATTTATGTAAACAAGGCTGGCGATATTATCAAAATTCTGGTATACCGAGATTTTGTCAATCAAACACAAGAACGTCTTTGTGGTACGAAAGGAAAGCTGATTAGTCGCAACCCACAAGATTCACTGGAGAAACTATTAGCTAATATTTCTTTTAACCGTCAAGGTTGGGGATATCTCAATGGAAATTTTCGATGTGCTGTACCATTGAGTATAAATTTTGCAGAAAGTGGCAACTTGCGTAATTTTACTCGGAAAGGTTGGGGAAAAGCTGAAGTAGATGGCAGTTTAATTAAATCTCCAGAATCTGAATTTATTTTACCTATTGATACTCAGAAATTAGAAGATTTGAAGTTAATGGCTAAAATAGATAATCTATCAGTAGAAGCAAATTTAAAAACAAATTTAGAGTTAATAGTTAATAATCGTTCTATTACTCAATGGACTTTAAACAATTCAAATCAGACTAGTGAATATGAGGCGGTTATTCCTAGAAAAATAGTAGGTTCTAATTCTCCTGTTTCTGTGAGCTTTCGTGTTGTTGGCGCGTCAAAGAAGTTAGACAAATCTGTAAAAATTAAAGTTGTTTCTGTGAGAGTAGATAGAGTTAGTCCTTAAACAAATATTTGATGATTGAAAATATCTAAGTATCTGTAGGGTGGGCATTGCCCACCTTATCATGGTTGTGGTGGGCAATGCCCACCCTACGTATATTTCTAATAGGTAATGGGTAAGCTTTTATGCTCAATTACCAATTACCTATGACCGATTACCAATGCTAGTTTAATTATTGCCCAAAAACTTATAAATAGCCTGATAAGTCTCTTCTGGTGCTTCTTCTGGTAGAAAATGACCACAAGGCAGAGACTGACCTTGCACATCAATGGCTCGTTCTTGCCAAGTTTCTAAAACATTGTATTTGCGTTCAATAATTCCTTTTTCACCCCACAGCACCAGTACAGGACATTGAATTTTCTGTTCTATGTCGAGTTCATCATGTTCTAAATCAATCGTGGCCGCAGCACGATAATCTTCACAGGTTGCGTGAATTACAGCAGGCTGACAAAAGCAGCGTATATATTCGGCTAAAGCTTGAGGATGAAAAGCTGAAAAATCTTTACCCCATTTTTCTAAACAGTTGCGTAGATAATATTCGGGATTGGCTCCGATTAAGGTTTCTGGTAAATTATCGGGTTGAATCAAAAAGAACCAATGATAATAAGCTGTGGCAAATTCTTGATCGGTTGTCCTGTACATTTTATGGGTGGGTGCAATATCTAGTAAGGCTAGTTTTTTGACACGATGAGGATAATCTAACGCCAGACGATGAGCAACTCGCGCTCCTCGGTCATGGCCGACGACATAAAATTCTTCGTATCCTAGCTTTGACATGACCTCGACTTGATCTTGCGCCATCACCCTTTTGGAATAATTGATGTGATTGGGTGTACTGGTGGGTGTGGAACTGTCACCGTATCCTCTTAAATCTGTGGCGACTACGGTGAAGTTTTCAGCTAAGAGAGGGGCTATCTTATGCCACATGACATGGGTTTGAGGATAGCCATGTAATAAAAGTAGTGGCGCGCCTTGACCTCCTTTGACTAGATTGATTTGAGCTGCTGTTGTATCAACTATGGTTTGTTCAAAGTTGGTGAACATGGTTTTTCCCTGACAATCTTGACCTACTCCTTTGGTAAAAGTGCTTCCCACCAATGGCGATGAGTTAGATACCACTGGATGGTGTGGCGTAATCCGGTCGAGATTGTTTGTTGGGGTTCCCAGCCTAATTCTGTTTTGATTTTTGTCGCATCGATCGCATAACGGCGATCGTGTCCGGGGCGGTCTTTGACGAAGGTAATGAGTTTACTGGCGGGAGAGACGGGTAAATCAGGGGCTAATTCGTCCATTAACTCACAGATCATCTGAACAAGGTCAATGTTTTTGATTTCGTTATTACCGCCAATGTTGTAGGTTTCTCCTGGTTTACCCTGATGAATGACAATATCTAAAGCACGACAATGGTCTTCAACATATAACCAATCACGGATATTTAACCCATCTCCATAGATAGGTAGAGGTTTACCTAAGAGAATATTGAGGCATATTAGGGGAATTAATTTTTCGGGGAAGTGATAGGGGCCGTAGTTATTGGAGCAATTTGTAATTAAGGTTGGTAAACCGTAGGTGTGGTAATAAGCTCGTGCCAAATGATCACTACCTGCTTTAGAGGCGGAATAGGGACTGTTGGGGGCGTAGGGAGTTGTTTCTGTAAAAGCTGGATCATCTAGTTCAAGGCTGCCGTAAACTTCATCTGTAGAGACGTGGAGAAAGCGGTAGTTTGCTGGTTTGCCTTGTTTTGTCCAGTGATGGCGAAAAGCTTCTAATAAGGTGAATGTACCTACAACGTTGGTCTGAATGAAAGCATCTGGCGTGACAATTGAGCGATCAACGTGAGATTCAGCTGCAAAGTGGGCGATCGCCTGAATCTTTTCTTCCTCTAGTAGCTGATCTATAAGGGCGCGATCGCCTATATCTCCCTTGACAAATCTTAAATTTGCTTTTCCTTCTATATCTGCTAAATTTTGGCGATTCCCTGCATAGGTGAGCGCATCCAAAACAATTATGCGATCGCCTGGGTACTGTTCATACCAATGATGGACGAAATTGGAGCCAATAAAGCCTGCACCACCCGTAATCAGAATAGGTACAGCCGCACCAGATGTTGTCAATAGTTCTGTATCATTTTGTATCATGGATTTATTTTTGCTTTCGTTTGGGAGAAAACACCGCAGAATTCACAAGAAACAATATCAATAAAGTTTACCGTTGACAAAATCTTCCATCTTTAGGCTGAAAACATATAAATTTTGTAAATAAATTCTTAATTATTTCTCATAATTGACCTGATGTAAAAGCAAAGGTCTGCAAATTTTGTTTTATCAGTAAATTTCCTCAAAATATCTGCTCAGTATTTTAGCGATTGAGAGATCAAAAATAGGCTGCTATGAATTTTATGCCTGTTTATGAGGATTCAGAGATATTTCCAGAATATAAGTGTTTTATTTTACTCTCCATCAACTAAAGTAAGCACAATAAAGATAGCTGATTCTTCTCATAAAAAATTTTTCAGTACTGTACGCAACAAAATCTAGGCTAATTTCATCGAATCTTCAGAAAGAAATATTTTTTTTCATAAACTGAAGGAGCTAAAGTTTTGTTAAGATGCAATTGCTAGCAGTTTCTCGACGGAATTCCTGACTCAGGAGGTGGAGAAACAAAAAGTACTAGCAGCACAGAATTCAACAGGTGAAGCAATGACCACCTACATTTTTTTCGATGAAGCCTTGCGGATGCTAACCAGCGCCTTTCTGCTATCGGTAGTACTGTTGATTACAGCTTCTGGTATAGGTCTGGCGGTTATTGAAACAATTGAGAAGACAGGAGAACATTAAATCCACTCCTAAAGGTATACTTTTAGTCGCAACCCATTAATTACTAGTGTTCGCTATACAAAAATCCTGGGAACACTAAATTATGTTAAGTCTCACAGCGATGCAGACTTATCTGTAAGCCAAAAACAAACGGGTAACTGTACCGCTATTGAGACCCCCACCAGGAGCGACTATCATGAATTTATTAGACACCTTCCTGGGCAGAGAAAACCAAGCCCCAGAAGTACTCAGTTCCACAGAAGCTTTTGTTGCTATTATTTTATTGGCGACAGCGTTAGATGGTTATTTATCCTATGAACAAGAGCGTTCCATCTCTTGTGAACTGTCTCGCTCAAAGCCTTTGAGAAATTACTCCACGGAAGCGATCGCCCAGTTGTGTGACAAAACCTTGATGATTCTCCGGCGAGACGGTTTTAATGCCTTATTTAATTTGGCTAAAGAATCTTTATCTCTAGAGTTACGAGAAGTAGCTTTTGCCGTAGCCAGTGATTTGGTTTTGAGTGAAAATCATGTTACTGAAGAAGAAACAAACTTTTTAAACGATTTATATCAAGCTTTGGATATCTCCCCTGATATAGCAGCACGAATTTTACAAACGATGTCGCTCAAAAACCAAATTTAAGCTGATCACAAAATTATTTCTGGCAATTAGCAAGCCATAATTACCAAATACTTATATACTAAGTGTGCCAAAGGAGTTCACCTTCTTTGGCATATTTAGTTTTGAATTTTGAATTTTATATGTCTTGGTCTGTTACTTTAAATCAACTAATAGAAGTTCTTTTAGCTCGTCCTGTAAATATATCTGAAGCGGCGTTAGCACAAGTTAGCAGTGGTATCCAAACAGATACGCGGATTATCAAACCTGGGGAAGTTTTTTTGGCTTTTCGGGGGGAAAAGTTTGATGGACATGAGTTTGTCCCGACAGCGATCGCTAATGGCGCGATCGCGGCTATTGTTGATGATGATTATGAGAACCCAGGATTACCTGTTTTACAAGTCAGCAATACTCTAGAAGCTTATCAAAAACTGGGTAGATGGTGGCGTGATTGCTTCGATATACCAGTGATTGGGGTGACGGGTTCGGTAGGTAAAACTACTACCAAAGAATTGATCGCCGCAGTATTGGGGACAAAAGGCAATGTCCACAAAACTTATGGTAATTTCAATAACGAAATCGGTGTCCCGAAAACTCTCTTGGAACTGAACGCTGAACACGACTACGCCGTGATTGAAATGGCGATGCGGGGTAGGGGACAAATTGCTGAACTCGCCCAAATAGCCAATCCCACAATTGGGGTGATTACCAACGTCGGGACGGCACATATTGAGTTATTGGGTTCAGAAGAGGCAATAGCTGAGGCAAAATGTGAGTTATTAGCCGAAATGCCCAAGGATAGTGTAGCGATTCTCAACCATGACAATCCTTTGTTGATGGCGACGGCGGCAAAATTTTGGTCAGGGGAAGTGTTAACCTATGGTTTATCTGGTGGAGATGTTCAAGGTTCCCTAGTTGATAACGCCATTGTGGAAGTGGCTGGATTACGTCTACCTTTACCTTTACCCGGTCGTCACAACGCCACTAATTACTTAGCAGCTTTGGCCGTGGCAAAGGTGTTAGGGATTGAATGGTCGAGCTTGCAAGCTGGTGTAAGTGTGAATATGCCGACTGGGCGATCGCAGCGTTTTAGTTTGCCCAATGATGTATTAATATTAGATGAGACTTATAATGCCGCACCAGAAGCTATGTTGGCAGCGTTGCAATTATTAGCCGACACACCAGGAAAACGGAAAATTGCGGTGTTGGGGGCGATGAAAGAATTAGGCGAGCGATCGGCACGGTTACACCAACGGGTAGGGGAAACGGTACGGAATTTAAAATTAGATGGTTTGTTGGTGCTAGTTGATGGGGAAGATGCGGAAGCGATCGCCAAAAGTGCTGAGGGAATCCCATCGGAGTGCTTTGCTACCCACGCTGATTTAGTTGCGCGATTGACGACATTTGTGCAGGGGGGCGATCGTTTGTTGTTTAAGGCGGCTCATTCTGTGGGATTGGATCGGGTTGTGAGTCAGTTACGGGCTGAGTTTTCTAGTTAGGTGGAGGTTTGCCTAAAGTTGGAGCTTTTTAAACGCGGAGGGGCGCGGAGGGGGGCGCGGAGGTACGCGGAGTTTTTTACTTAGTTTCTGTGTTCAATAGGGCTATTTGTTGTAGTTGTTGGCGATTGATTTTACCTTGTGGGTTACGGGGTAAGGTATCTAATGGAATCCAATGTTTGGGGATTTTAAATCTGCTGAGTTGATGGGAGATGGCAGTTTTGATTTCACTGACAGATGTATTGGTGTCTTTGGGAATATAAATTGCTGTTAATGCTTGTCCCCATTGCTTATCTGGTATGCCAATTACGCAAATATCAGCTACCATTTGTGTAGCTCGGATGGCTGATTCTATTTCTATGGGGTAGATGTTTTCTCCACCTGTGATGATTTTGTCGCTGTTTCTACCGACAATGTTTAAATAACCATGCTCATCTAAAAAACCTAAATCATCTACCTGAAAATAGTTTTGGTTTTGTACAATTTGGGGATAATAACCAAGGGATAAAGATTGAGCTTGAATTGTGATATTTCCTATGTGATTTGTTGGTAAAATTTCCCCTTGTTGATTACAAATTGTCACTTGAGCATGGGGAAGAATTTGACCACTGTTAATTTTACCATTTAAAAAATCATCTGGTTTGAGGGTGGCAATTTGGGAGGCGGTTTCTGTCATTCCATAGGTGGGTGCTAATCGAATGTTATGGAATTTCGCTTTTGCTAATAGTTCATCCCAAGCCGGCGCACCACCTAAAAGTACAGTGTTGAATTGGGATAACCATGTAGTTAATTCTAAGTTTTGTAGTAGGCGTTGTAATTGTGTCGGTACTAAAGATATGAAAAATTCTCTAGGGTTGATTGGGGATGGTTGATTTAATTCTAATGATTTAAACGGTTGAATTACTAACTTACCGCCTGTGGTAAAAGAACGCATAAACTGCATTAAACCACTGACATGATATAGCGGTAAAACACAATATGAATTAACTTGTTTGATTTGAAAATATTCTATAAATCCCTGCACTGAAGCCGTGAGGGTTTCCCAAGTGTGGATAGCAAATTTAACTTGTCCCGATGAACCACCGGTGGGAATCATGATGAGTGCTGTAAAGCCTTGCGGGCATAGCTGCGCTTCGAGTGGTAACGGGAGTTGAGCAGCGTGCTGAGTCTGTAAGATATTTTCCCCCTGCTCCCTGCCCCCTGCCCCCCTGCCTCTTAAGATTCCCTCCCTAGTTTCTAAGCCTAAAATAATATCGGGTTGTACTAAATTAAATACTTGATGCCATTCTTGTTCGCCCCAGTCTGGGTTACAGAGAAAAACTTGGCAATTAGCAGCACAGGCGGCGATAAAACTAGCTAGAAAGTTTACGGGTTCACGTTCGGCTAGGATGATTTTTGGTGATGTTTCTGGTGTTGATAATTGGGTGAGTTGCAAGTACAGTTCTGTGGCTTTTTGGTGAAACCCTCGGCTGTCATAACCAATCAGCCAATCATGGTGAGTGAGGCGATTCAGATAGGCTAAGGGTTGTTCCATAAACTTTGCAGCCAGTTTTCTGCTTCTTGGTGAAAAAGGTGGTTAACGCCAAAGCCAACAGCCCTGTTGTGACGAGATAATTCTGCTGCTAGTTGGAGTGATGCTTTTCTGGCGATCGCAGTTTCAAATACTGATGAGAATACCGCGTCAATTTTATGCTGTTGGCAAAACTGTCGCAGGCGAGAGGGGGAACCAGCGATCGCAGGTTTAATCACAAACACGTCCCGCCAACCCTGTGCATAACAAGCAGCTAGTTGCTTGAGGTTAGCCACAGATTCATCTAAAGCGATCGCTGTAGGATAAGCTTCACTCAATTCCAACATCTGGGAAAATTGCTCAACGGGTAATGGTTGTTCGATAAATTCCACTTCTACGGGTAAATTATCACAAGCCTGTAACCATAGGTGAGCTTCTGGATAACTCAGTCCACCATTAGCATCTAAGCGCAGTTTGGCGGATGTAGGTAAACTTTGGGTGAGTAAGTCAAAAATTCTCAATTCTTCACCTATTTCACCCACTGCAATTTTCCATTTAAAGGTGCGATATCCCTCCTCCCACAAGCGCCGCCATTGATGTATTGCTGCTTCCCCGGCTGGTAATAAGGCGCTAAATTGAGCATGAGTTATAGTTACATCTTCACCACTCCCCATTGCTTCCAACGCTGACTCAAAGCCAAATTGACACGCTGGTAAATCATCGGGAATGGAAAAAATGATTTCTTGGGTGATTTCTTCTGGTAATTGGCGACAAAAATCTAAAGCCTGTTCTAACGTCTCCGAACCAAACCAGCTAATGGGTGCGATTTCTCCCCAACCGACTTTACCTGTGGTATCTGTCAGCCGGAGAATAATCGCTTCCCTTACTTCCCAGATACCATGACTAGTAACAAGCGATCGCACAAATTTTCGGGCTATGGGGCGAAAGCTGAATTCGTAATTGGAAAACACAATATAACTGGGGACTAGGGACTGGGGACTGGGTGAAAAGTCTTATTGTGTCTAGGTTGTATCATCTATTGATGTCCTAACACTACTGGCAACAGCTAGAATACCAACTGGAAAAAAGACTGGGACAAATGAACCATCTGTAGAGATGCGATTCATCGCGTCTTCTTCACCCAAAGATGTGTTGCAATCATTAATCGAATTGGTATAAGTATCAAATACCAGCAATGACAAACCCCACACCCAACAGTAAGCAACTCCAGAAATGGACAGCTACGGCGATGAATTTACAATTGCTGACTTTTTCTGGTTGGTTGTGGTTTTGCTGGACATGACGACATAATTTGAAGGTGTAAGGTAGACTTAGCCAGCTTAACAACGTCCACACAGGGAAGAATCCCAAAATTACAAACAGCAAGCTAAAGGGGTAAATGCTGGCTGTAAACCAAGTGAGAACTTTTGCACCGTTGGCTGTTCCTAGACGGACAATGGGCGATCGCTTACCTGCTTTGATATCATCATCAACTTGGTGGAAGTGGGAGCAAAATAAAATTAAGCTGGTGACAATCCCGACAATGACGGAGGCAGCTAAACTTGTGATTGACCAAGTTTGAGTTTGGCTATAGTATCCTGCTGACACTCCTAACGGCCCGAAGGCAAAAAAGCACAGAATTTCACCTAAACCTTGGTATCCTAAACGAAAGGGAGGGCCTTGGTACATATAGCCCAAACCACAGCATAACAAGATGATGCCGATAACTGTGGGGTCTTGTTGCCAAGTGGCGATCGCTAATATCCCCGATAGTCCAGAAACTAAACACAAGTTTCCTAACCAAAACACCAAAGCCTTCTTGCCAGTTAAATTTACTAAAGAATGATGTTTATTTACATCAATTCCTGTTTCTGAATCGAATACATCATTACTGATATTTTCCCAAGCCAGAATTAAAATTGCGGCAAAAATAAAAGTAGAAAATACTGCTAAATTAAAAACTTTATTCTCAGCAAATGCAACTGCGCTTCCTACCCAAATAGGCATGATGGCAACACTATACATCGGCGGTTTAATTGCCGCCATCCATAGCTTAATTTTAGTATGAGAAATTTGCTTTGTAGTCATCAGTTGTGGTAAACAATTCAAAATTGAAAATTATAAACAATACCTCTAGCTAGTAGAGTACAGGTTAAATAAAGCTAGTATCTTTTTTGGAAGTATCTCTCACACCCCCACATCCTTATACCCACCCCTAAAGAGCTTTAGTAAGAGTCTGGGAACACCATCAACAAGAAAAATCATACTCTGGTGAAATGGTGACTGAATATGTTACCTGTAGAAATACGACCATGATTAATTACACTTTGGAAGATAACTTAAAAAAAATTTACTATTTTTTACATCCATGACAGTTTCACCATGTCGTCGTAGCTTATTAGTCGAACAAAAAGACCTCTATCAATTTTTGTTAGCTGTGCAAGAAAATTGCCTCAAAAATCATTGTAGGCAGATTGTGAGTATTTCTTTAGAAATTGACTGGGTTGACCCTTTAGCCGTATTAGATAAATTAGCGCAAGCAAATGCAATAAATTTTTACTTTGAGAACAGAGGTAAAGGAGAAGCGATCGCCGGCATTGATGCAGTCACTAAATTACAAATTGATGGAAAAGAACGCTTCATTCAAGCCGAGTATTTTATTAAATCTAATTTAGAAAATATAGTTAATTTTGGTAACACTAGCCAACCTTTTGCCGGGCCTCACTTTTTCTGCTACTTCAGCTTCTTTGCGGAGAAAAATAAACTAGACTATCCCTTTCCTTCCGCGACAGTCTTTTTACCACATTGGCAAATATCTGTAAAAAATCAATGTTGTACATTGGTGATGAATACGGTTATTAACTCTAGCGTTAATATTCAAATATTATTACAAAATTTACGAGATAAAATAGAAATTATAAATTCTTTAGAACCTTATTCATCTAATCTTGATTATTTCCCCACTAATCTAAGTAAAAAATTATTTACTAATGGGGAAAGATATAAAAAATCAGTGGCATTAGCATTAGAAAAGATTCAGTCTAAGGAATTAAGCAAAGTAGTTCTAGCAGATATCTTGGATGTGAGTTCAAATCAGCATTTTAATTTGTTAAATTCATTAAATAATTTGCGTAGAACTCACCCTAATTGTTATATATTTTCTACCAGTAATGGCAAGGGACAAAACTTTATTGGTGCTAGCCCAGAAAGATTAATTACTATTCATAATCAACAGTTAATTACTGATGCTTTAGCGGGTTCCGCGCCACGAGGAAAAACACCTGCTGAAGATGCGGCTAATGCTAATCGCTTACTCAATAGCGAAAAAGAAAGGCATGAACATTTATTAGTAATGGATTTCATTACTCAACGCCTCACCCAACTAGGCTTATTACCCCAAGTATTACCACCGCGTTTACGACAATTATCTAATATCCAACACCTGTGGACACCAATCAACGCCATAGTTCCCGCTAACGTCCACCCATTAAAGATTATTGCCCAACTACACCCCACACCAGCCGTAGCCGGTGCAGCCAGGGATATAGCCTGTGAGGAAATTCGTCGCTATGAAACCTTTGAGAGAGGTTTATATGCTGCGCCTCTGGGTTGGATAGACTCTCAAGGTAACTGTGAATTTATTGTGGGGATTCGTTCCGCCTTAATAGATGGCGATCGCGCTAGACTTTATGCAGGTGCTGGTATAGTTGCCGGTTCTGATCCTGAGAAAGAATTTGCGGAAGTGCAACTTAAATTACAAGCTTTACTCAAAGCACTGGTTTAATTCGTAATTTGTGAAATGTAGGATTTGTAATTTTTTTGAAACAAGCTTATAGATCAATACATTTTAGTTAAGGCTGACAACTTAGACTGGTGTAGGTTGGGTGGAGGAACGGAACCCAACATTCTCAAAACTGGGCAACTCCTACAAAAAAAATCAAAAGGTGGGCATTGCCCACCCTACTTGAATTACAAATTATTCATCTACCATTTGTACTTAATCCATTCGTAAATATCTAAATATTCCGTGCCTGGATTATTCCATGAGTAGTCATATTTCATTCCCTGAATCGCCAATTGTTGGAACTGTTCAGGAGACTGATACCACAAATCAACTGCCCGATTCATCGCTGACTCTAAAGCTTGGTTATCAGATTGATAAAATACGTAACCATTGCGTTTTTCTGGTGGTAAATTTTGGTCATAATCTCGGTCAAACACCGTATTTACTAACCCACCAACACCGCGCACAATGGGAACAGTACCATACTTCAAGCCAATCATTTGTGTTAAACCGCAGGGTTCATAATTGCTGGGAACAACAATCATATCAGCCCCGGCGTAAATCAAATGGGACAATTCTTCGTTAAAGCCCAATTCTAAATGGACATCAGGATTGTTATTTAAAAACTGTTTTTCATGCCGGAAATGAGCATTGATTCCTGCTTCTGTTGCTGAACCCAATAATACAAATTGCGCTCCTTTATTCAAGGAATGATAAATGGCGTGATGGACAAGATGTACACCTTTTTGATTATCTAAACGCCCAATGTAAGCAATGATTGGTTTATCAGCAGCTTGCAGCAACAAGCGCTCGCGTAAAGCTTTTTTGTTATATAGTTTTTGTTCAAAGTCTTCTTGGTTGTAGTTGTAGGGGATGTAACGGTCAATTTCTGGATTCCAAAAATCGTAATCAATACCGTTAAGAATCCCACTAAATTTATCTTTGTGTAGATACAAAGTATGCCCTAAGCCACAACCAACGTCGGTATACTGTGCTTCTAAAGCGTGGTTTGGTGAAACTGTGGTAACAGCATTTGAGTAGACGATACCGCCTTTCATGTAATTTAAGGCAAAGGGGTTAAAGTCATCCTGTAACTTATCATTTTGGAAGTAATAAGCTTCTCTATTTAAGCCTGTCGCCCAGAGAGTTTTGACACCACCAATTCCTTGATGTTTAAAGTTGTGGATGGTGTAGCAAACCCTTTGAGTGTCCATACCATGATACTTGTAAATCTCATAGAGCATTACAGGAACTAAGCCTGTTTGCCAATCATGACAATGGATAATATCAGGGCGCTTATTGCTTTGATGGAGGAATTCTAAGGCAGCTTTGCTAAAAAAGGCAAAGCGCATATCGTCATCATCACAACCATAATAGCAGCCCCGATTAAAGAAATTATCCTCAGAATGGGGTTCAATGAAGAAACACACCCGTCCATGTACCCAACCGCAGTAAACAGTACAGTGAATGGCTGCACCAAACCAGGGAACCCACAGGTTTAAATAAGCCTCATGTAATCCCCAAATATGGTCGTAGCGCATACAATCATACTTGGGCAGAATTAGTTCGACGCAATTGCCCCGAATCTCTAATTCCCGACTCAATCCGTAGACAACATCCCCCAAACCCCCTGCCTTAATTACAGGAGCGCATTCCGAGGCAATCTGTACAATGTACATCCGTAGTCCTCGCTTCACAAAAATTTATCTTTACTATACTAGTGAGTACATGAAATATGTACTCATTGACAAGTGACTAAGGGGATGTTAGGCGGAGATTTTTGCTTAAAATCTGGGTTTGGTGAATATATATTCAAGATTTCTTGACTTTGGAAAAGTGAGGATACAAGGGTGTAGGGGTGTGAGGATGTAAGGGTGTAGGAGGTGTAAGCGAAGAATTTAGACTTTACTTCTTCCCCTATACCCCTATACCCCTATACCCCTAAATTCTGTCAAAATCTTCTAAAGGTGCGATCGCATATCGTCCCTGTTCATCTTGACTAACTAAACCTAAAGTTAGTAAATCTTTGTCAATAAATAACTTTGTAGCTTTACCGCCTGCGTCGATTTTGGCGTTAATCAATCGTATGGCGTAGCAAATTGTGTCATAAACCCGTTGGGGATTTATTGCTGTGCTGATAGGCTGATATCTACCTACTGACTCACACAGTCGGTAAACTCCATGTGTGGGCGACTGGGGATAGCCATAGTGTTGGACAGCGCGTTGTAAGAAATAGCCGGCAGTAATTGGCTGATTTCCGGAAGGACGTACACAAGAGTAGCTGCAATCACCAGGTGTATCAGCCGCAAAACTTCCCGGCATAAATCGCAATATATTAAAGTTCAAAAAGTCAGGATGGCATTCTTCTAAGCCAAAGCGAATTGTCTTCAAATCATCTTCTAAAGTCGTTGGTTCATAACCGATGATTTCGGTTTTATCTTCATTCAGCTTGGCTTTTGGTAGTCCTAAAATCAAAAAGTAACTGCTGGGTAATCCAGCTTTATTCATATCTTGAAATGCTTTTTTTATATTAGATGGATAATCAAAGGCTTGCTTGATTTGGCTTTGAATCGAGCCATTAAATTTATGATTAGCTAAGGATACTTCTGGTAAGCTATGCTCAACACCAAAGAACATATAGACACAGTTATACTCTACCAAATAGCGCATTTGTTCATAGTCAATTTTGTCAATTCTCGTATTGGAACCCCAGACAAAACCTTCCTGTTTAAGAATTTCTGCTTCCTTTTTAGCTGCTGTTACATGGGCAGTAAAGGTATCAACATCGAGATAAACTGCTTCATAACCATGCTGTTTTAATTGCCGCAGCTGCTGACGAAAAGAAGCTTCACTCAATCTGACTATATGATTATTCTCCTGACTTTTATTACAGAAGCCACAGCCCCAGGGACAACCTCTTTGAGTAAAAAGCTGGGCTGTTTTTAGTTGCCTGCCGTCTTTAGTTTTAAAAATATCCATATTATGAATTTGGGGAATATGAATTAACCCCAAATTTTGGTCTATGTCATCAAAATTCTCAACTCTAGGCGCAATAGAATGGTGAAATTTATGAGGCTGATTATGGTTAGGGGCAACGCGGTAAAATTCCCTCTCTTGATTCATGAAACACAATCCAGGTAAATGTTTCATGTTTCTGTAGAAGTTCCCTTTGGCAACTGCATAAGCAATTTCTACAATTGATTCTTCACCCTCACCATCACAAAATCCGGTGATCCAAGGGGTAAGTTGAGCAATATCTTTGACGCTTTTTGTTGCATAACCACCAACTAAAATTGGAACATTTTCCCGTCCATGTTTCTTTAGTTCTGTAAATACTTTTTTGCTATGTTCATCAATTTCTTGCCATTGAGTAGTCAAGCAACCAGCGAAAATAATTAAATCAGCGTTTATCACCTCACGTAAAACATGATCAATAGTCAAGTCAGGGCGCTCTAAATCTAGCTGAATAACTCTGTTAAACCCAGCATTTACTAAACTAGATGCCAGTACAGGCAGAGCCTTGTTAGCTCCATTAAAAGTTCTATATTTAATATATTCGCCAATCAAAACAATTTTTGATAACTTCCAACGGTTATCAATTGGTTGCCATATTGATGATGGTAGTGATAAAACTTTTGTTGTATCTACCATATCTTGTACAAAACCAAGAAATTTTATAAATTTATTTGGCGGATTGATGAGATTTAAAAACACTTTTCACCACCTATCTTTATAGATTTTGATTGGTGGTAATGCACACCTGTTTAAGAGTATAATCCTCTCTAATTTCAGAGATATGACTCAGGAAATTATGTTGATCAAAGAATAACAAACCAAAAATATACACCGACATACATATATCTATGGAAGTATTTATAAAACATTTTTTCCTCATCAAGGTAACATCTGCAAAGTTTCAGATCCCAACTTCTTGAAGAAATCAGGGATCTGGTTTAAAGAAACTTAACTTTCCTCAACTGCACCCAACATTTTCAAAGAAGCTTTTTCCGCGTCTGTAATACCTGTGATATCGGTAATGTCCATATTTTCATACAAGCGAGGAGATTTGAGGGTTTTCAGGCGGCTACAATTTTGCATATCCCACAGTTGAATTTTTTCATCTTCGCTACCACTCGCAAGCAATCTGCCATCAGGACTGAAAGCTACAGAACGAATTGCGGCTGTATGCCCATGTTTGAGAGTGTCAATACATGAACCTTTACTGATGTCCCACAGCTTCACGGTGGTATCTTCGCTACCACTAGCTAAAATTTGCCCATTGGGACTAAATGCAACTGAGTAAACCTGTTTATTATGTCCTTTGAGGGTGTGGACACATTCGCCTGTTTTCAAATTCCATAACTTGACTGTTTGGTCTTCGCTAGCGCTGGCGAGTAATGTGCCATCGAGACTAAATGCTACTGACCAAATCATGCCCAGAGGATCTGTCAAGGTTTGCAGACATTCACCGCTAGCAACATCCCAAATTTTAATTTCACTGTCAGCACTACCACTAGCTAAGGTGCGGCCATCAGGGCTAAAAGCTACCGTCCATACCCAATGGCTGTGTCCCTTTAATTTCTGGAGACAATCATCTCTATCTTTATCCCACAGGCGGATGGTGCGGTCTTCACTGCTGCTGGCCAGGGTTTGCTTGTCGGGACTAAAGACCACAGTCCATACCCAGTTAGTATGTCCTGTAAGTGTACGAATACATCTACTGTGGTGAGTGTCGCTGATATCCCACAGCTTAATGGTGTTATCTGCGCTACCACTGGCGAGTATTTGCCCATCGGGATGAAAGGCGACGGAACGAATGCGTCCTTGATGTCCCCGTAGGGGGTGACATTCTCCTGTGTTTAAGTTCCAGAGTCCGATAGTGTAGTCATCACGACCACTGGCGAGAATTTGACTATCGGGACTAAAGGCGACTGAATAAACATCACGGGTGTAACCGCGCAGGATATTAAGGGAATTACCTGTGATGACATCCCAAAGTCTGGCTGTTTGGTCATCGCTACAGCTAATTAGTGTACGTCCATCGGGACTAAAGGCGATCGCCCAAACTTGGCTAGAATGTCCCCATAGGGTATTGGTACATTCACCGCGTTGAATATCCCAAAGTTTGATGCTGCGGTCTTCGCCACAGCTAGCTAGGGTTTGTCCATCAGGGCTAAAGCGTACAGAATAAACTTTTTTACTATGTCCCTCAAATACTTGCCAGCACTGACCTGTTTTCACATCCCACAGTCTGACGGTGCTGTCTTCGCCACTGCTGGCTAAGGTTTGACCATCGGGACTAAAGCTAACAGAGTGAACCTCTTTGGTATGACCTTTGAGAGTTTTCAGACACTTGCCTGTGGCAACATCCCAAAGTTTGATATGCTGATCAGCGCTGCTACTGGCGAGTAACAACGGCTTATCATCGGTGACTGGACTAAAGGTGACAGACCACACCCAATCATCATGACCTGGGAGAGTTTGTTGACAATTCCCTGTGGCTATATCCCAAAGTTTAATGGTTTGGTCTTGACCGGCACTGGCTAAGATACGACCATCAGGACTGAAAGCGACTGAGTAGACTTTGTTGGTATTTTTTGAGAGTGTTTTTAGACATTCGCCTGTGTGAACATCCCAAAGCTTAATTGTCGAGTCAGCACTACCACTAGCCAACATTTGACTATCAGGACTAAAGGCAAATGCCCAAACCCAAGCGGTATGACCTTTATAAATACGCAGTTGTTTATTATCTGAGGTTTGCCATAGGCGAATTTCTCCATTCATCAAACCTGTAGCAAAGTATTTGCCATCAGGACTAAATCTCACTGACACCACACTAGACATGGTTTCAGTGAAGACAGAACCAGTTAAGTCAGAGTTGGCAAAGATGGTTTCTCTTAACTTCACCTCTTTAAAATAAGCTTGCCAGATGGTTAAACCAGAAAAATCTCGCCCACTCAAATCGATTGGGGATTCATCGGGAAACTTATCTAGTTGTAGTTGACGCAAGAGATTAATCAAGTTACCGGCAGCATAGCCTTTTTTTGGTAGGGGTTCTTTTTGTAAAGTTCCCAGCATTCTGCGTAAATGCAGTTCTAGTTCTGTGCCGAAAAGATTGAGTAATTTCTGCTTGACTGGTTCTAATATTAATCTTTCTTGAATCTGGCGGATATAATCAAGCGATCGCGCCTTCATCAAGGGATAGGTGTTAATAAAATCGAGTTTTTTTTTCTGACTAAATTCCTCCACAGAGTTTTCGATAAATTTGGCGGTGATATATTCCATGACCACAGATTCCAGTCCAAATTTACTGGATTCTGCCTCTTTTTCTCCTTGAGTAGATGAGGCTTTTTCGATGAGTGATCGCCGCAATAAAGACTCCAGCGCTTCCATAACTTTGATCGGCGATTCTGTGGTTAGCCAATCGTCTTTAAGCTCCCGAAAAGAAACATACTCACGATTAGCACCCAGGGAGTACATCACTTTCTTTTCTAAATCTGACAGTCGTCGGAATTGCTGTTTTAAAAGTGTGCGAATATCTCCATATACAGCACTTTCCTGGTGAATTTGGGCTAAAAATTCACTGATGTTATTACTAAATAACTCATAAACTGTAGTCGCCACTATCTTCAGCGCTAAAGGATTGCCAGAATAACGTCTGACTAATTCATCTAACTGTTCATCGGTGCAGTAACACCCCTTGTCCAGCAAAATTTCCCTAGCTTCTGCTAAGTTAAGACTTGATAGCTGCAACACTTTGACTGGCAGATTTTTACCTTCTAAGGCTGCTACTTCTTTGGGTTTTTCTCGGCTAGTTAATAACAAGCAACTTTCGTGAGATGCTTCGGCTACTTTTTTAAATAAATAACCGTAGTTTTCGTATCCTGGTTGATATTCACCAGCCCATTCTTGATTTTTGCCCTCGCCACTACGAAGGACTGATTCAACATTATCTAAAATTACCAAACATCTTTTTTTTCTTAAAACATCTATAAGTCTGACTATTTTATTGTTATCAGTGTCTGTTAAATCATTTTCATTTTCATTAGCTAAAAAGCGCAGCAGTTGTGTGAGAATATCTCCCAGAGATGGAGCATTGCGGAGCGATCGCCAAATCAAATAATCAAACTCCTTTTGGACTTTCTTAGCGACCATCGCCGCTAATACGGTCTTGCCTATTCCCCCCATTCCCAATACCGCCACTAGGCGACAACGATTAGAACCATTACCTTCTATCCATTGTTCCAATTCTAGAAGTGGTTCCTTTCGCCCCCGAAACCCAGCCACATCAACAGCTTCCCCCCAGTCTTCCGATGAAAATACAGGGTGTTGATAAGTGAGCTGGTATTGCTCATATAGCTTTTGCCTCAGTCCATTAATTTTTTTATTGCCCTTACCCTCTATACCTAATTTGCGGTAACTCTCTCCTAGTCTTTTTCTTACCGCAGGTTGAGAAATATCTAGCTTGGCAGCAATCTCAGCACCAGAGTGATCGTGTAATGCCAAAACTAAGGCATCAAGCTCTGTTTTTGTAACACCATATTTGGTTGCTACTCCTGTGATGAAATCTTCTGGAAGCTGAAACACGTCAGCAGCAATCATCATTTCATCTTGGCTCCACACAATATATTCACTTAGTTATCAGTATGTGAGATAACTTCTTATAACACAGTCCCTTGCTTCGGGAAAGGGTATTTATACACATTTCACAATAACTACACAATAAATGTTTGCTACTAGGGAAGCACTAAAAAATCACTTATTCCCAGTTCACAGTTAGTAGGGTGCATCAGTCCGAGAAAACCTAGCCATAGCAATAAATTATTCATACTGACGCACCCTACATTTTGGATATTTTCTATCTGGAAGTCCCCAGTGATAACAAAGCATTTAATCCAAGATTATTAAGTAAAAATACTTATCAAAGTCCTCTATTTTATCCCTGGGGATGAATTTTTGTGATTGGGACTGGTTTCCCTAGCGATATACCCTAGTGATATAAATATATATAAAAAATATATCTATTTTCATGGATAAACCTCTTGGGTCAAAAAAATGCCACTAAAGTACTTGCAAATTTTAATTAGATGTGATTATCTTATACCTAAGCTATATATATGTGAGATAAGCAGATTAGTGTAAATCTCAACAATCAACATCACGGAGCATCTAAATATGAATAGCTTCTCACAACTGCCAGAATTCATTAAGGGTTCTAACACTCTCAGAATGCAGCTAAAGATAGAGGAGAATCCTTGGGAAACTTCACCTAAATCGGGACTGGAAGACAAAAGTCAGCCAAAAATTCTGCCGATACAATGTTATTCAGTTGATTTACCGCCAGTTTTTTCTCACATGACCTTTCTCTTAATTGAGACTTTATCTGCAACTCAACATGGTGAGTTTGTGACTCGCAGTAAACAGGGTAAATACGAAACTATTGTCGAACTTTCCGGCCACGTTAGTCATCGTTATGGCTTGACTCATCAAGAATTGGCAGAAATTCAGACGATATACGACCAAATCCTCGAAACATGGATAGCGTGGAGGATAGCGAATAAAAAGACCTAATCTGCTCAATCTGCCATAGCTATTTTACAGTTGAGAAGATTGATAGCTTGGTGAGAATGATGATTCGCAACTAAATAGGTGAAGTTTCTAGAGACATTTGGCTTTTGATAAATGAGAAGTTTACAAGCCCGGTAGTGTGATTCAGCACTGACGGGCTTTTTGCTTAGGTTTGTTCTACATCGGAGGAATGATCATGAAATCGAATTTCGACAACAAACAAAATGTGATTTTAATTTGGGCTGGTAGAGGGGTGAAATATTTTCTGTTGATGCTGGTGGGTATGGCGATCGCTTTCGTCATCTCCCACACCTTTACGGTTCTCCCCGTACTGATGCTACTGCGATCGCCAGATACATGGATTTGGATTGCCAGAGTGGCAGTTTCACTGGTTTGTTTACTGGCGATCGCCATGATCTTTGAGTCTTGGAGTTAATTTTGCGCCATGATTACCCACCTTTGGCTAAATTATCCCAGCCAAAGGTTCCCAACTACTAGGAAGGAGGTTAGGTTATGACAAACAACAACAACGGTTTCAAAAGCGATGCACTCTCACCAATTTTAGTCATCTTAGTTGCAGGGTCGATATCTCTGGCGATCGTCAACAAAGAAAATCATCCAGCATATTTTGACATTGTGAAAATAGCGATGGCTTACAGTTTTGGGTCATTCAAATCTCACAAGTCCTCTAAAAATTCTCACAACCAGGATGATGCAGACAATAACGAAGTCAAGTAACGTCGGGTTAATCTAACTGGTACGGTAATACAATTCAGCATATAAGGAAAAAATGTCTTGCCTCACCCTGTCGGGTAAAGTATTAAAAACGCCTCATGCCAAGAATTTTTCTATATGCCTTGATTACGAATTACCACCATGCCCCAAATTCTCGAACAATCAATTCAAATTAACGCCACAGCCAGTACAGTAGAACGCTGTATTACGGATTTAACCCTCATGCACCGTTGGCTAAACCCCGTCCTGCGCTGCGAACCGGTGGGTGAAACGTGGAGTACGGATATTGGTAGTAAAAGCCGCTTTATAATTCAAATTCCCCTACTTCAACCTACTTTAAACACCGTTGTAGCCGAACGCCAACCTGGTTTAGTAGTATGGACATTTCAGGGATTTTTTCAAGGAAGCGATCGCTGGGAATGTCAACCCATAGAACAGGGAACCCAACTAATTAACCGCTTTGAATTTGACATCCCTAATCCTATAGTCAGTTGGGGCTTCAACACCTTCGCCGCCGCCTGGACAAAACAAGATATGCAGGCGCAACTCCGCCGCCTCAAACGGGTAGCGGAAAGTCAATAGTCAATAGTCAATAGTCAATAGTCACTTCATCTCTCCCAACAACCGCCGGATAGTTACCGCATCTTCGGCATAGGGGACATTTGCTAGGTAGGTTTCTAGGTCATTGGTAGCTTGAGGATAGTAACCTAGTTGATAGTAGAGTAAACCGCGATCGCGCAATTCTGAAGTTGCCTCAGGAAACAATAATAAAATTCTCTCAACGACACTTAAGCTTTTTTCTAATTGCTGCTGTCTCAGGTAAATATATTTTAGGTTCGTCAACATCCTTGCCAAAAACTGCCGCTTGCTGACTCTAGCCAAAAATTCCGGGCGCAAATTCACCGATTCCTTAAACATTTGATTTAGCTTGTCTTGGCAATCTTGGGCAAACATCACCTCACCACGATTAAACGCATCCACAAAAATCTCCATATCAGAGATAGCTGGACGGATGAGGAAATGTCCTGGTAATCCCACCCCTTCCATTGGAAAATCAATCCTTTGGGCAATCTCCAGATAAACTAAAGCTAAAGTAATCGGAATACCAACTCGACGGTCAATTACCTCATTGAAGAAACTATTGCGTGGGTCGTAATAATCTTTCTGATTCCCCACAAATCCTAAATCGTCATACAAATACTGATTAATACCTTGAATCACCCGTAACGGATACCGTGAGGATGGCAAGCGTTCCTCAACTTCCATTGCCATTGTATCCAGTGCGTTCAGATATTCCTCTACATCCAGTCTAGGATATTCTTCCTTAGCAATATACAAAGCTGCCCTGGCTAGGTCAATATCCGCCTCAGATTGCTGAATCTCTTGATAAAAATATTGTCGTGCTGAAGAAAAATTCATAGTTAAGACTAGGGGGTAAAGTTAGTTAAACCCTCACATTCCTCTGCGCTAACCTCAGCGCACCTCCGCGTTTCAAAACTCCCCTCAAAATAGACACAGAGAATGAAAAAAGAGGTCTAAACAGACCCCTCTCATAACTTAACTATAATAATTTTCGGCCTATAGGAATTATTGCAACCCAGCATTAGTACCTTGCTTACCAGTTGCGAGTTCCACCTTGATAATTTTGCCCCCTGCTTTTTGAATGCGCTGTTGTTCGCGGAACCAATTTTCATAAGGAACCAACTTGGTAAAGTAGGTGTTTTGTAGTTCGCGTTGGGTACGGGTTCTGCTGAGGCTAGGAACAAGCGCTGTAATTTTAAACAAACGGGACATAACTTGAAATCTCCTATCAGTATTCTGGGAAAAATTCTTTATCTCAAAAAATCTTGAGCGCAAATTAATTAATTAATCATTCCAAGGCTGGAAATCAAGCATCAATACCAGACCGCTAATACTCATCAATGTAAGCAATAGAACGTCCTAGCACTCACGATTGATTTCCAGACCTTCATCAAGCCGCACTTAATAAACTAAGTGCGAAACAGCTTCTAGCTCAAGCCAGAGGAGATATAGTCTAGGTAGATACCCATTTCTTTACCAGCATCAGCACCAACTAAGCTAGCGGTTACTTCTTTGATAGCTTGGATAGCTTGTACGGTAGCGCCAACGGGTACACCCAAGGAGTTGTAGGTTTCTTTCAAACCGTTCAATACACGCTCATCTAGGATGGAAGGATCGCCAGCTAGCATAGCGTAGGTAGCGTAACGCAGGTAGTAATCCAAGTCACGGATACAAGCTGCATAACGACGGGTTGTGTACATATTACCACCGGGACGGGTGATGTCAGAGTACAACAAAGATTTAGCTACAGCTTCTTTAACGATCGCAGCTGCGTTAGCGCTGATTGTTGTAGCTGCACGTACGCGCAGTTCGCCAGTGGAGAAGTAAGCTTTGAGTTTTTCTAAAGCTGCGGTATCGAGGTACTTACCTTGCACGTCAGCAGAGTTAATGACGGCGGTGATTGCATCTTGAGCCATGTTGTTAATTCCTTATTTCCAACCTTATTGCAATATTCCAGTTTCAGCAGGGAAACAGCTGCACCCTACTGCAACGCACCTACTACGTAGTCAAAGTAAGAGCCAGCTTCAGCAGCATCTTCAGCAGACAGAAGGGTGGAAGCAGCATTTTTCAATGCACGTACGCCTTCACCAACTGCCTCAATAGGAGTGCCGAGGGACTTGTACATTTCACGAACACCGATTACACCAATTTCTTCAATAGGAGTAACGTCG
Source organism: Anabaena sp. CCY 9910 (assembly GCF_963920875.1). Lineage (NCBI taxonomy): Bacteria > Bacillati > Cyanobacteriota > Cyanophyceae > Nostocales > Nostocaceae > Anabaena > Anabaena sp. CCY 9910. Next base: position 284,793 of record NZ_CAWUDJ010000002.1, read on the forward strand.
CCAGCAACAATTCCGTAGGTAACAAGACGGAGGTAGTAGTCTAGGTCACGCAGACAGGTAGCTGTCATTTCTTGACCGTAAGCGTTACCACCAGGAGAAACAACATCAGGGCGCTTTTGGAACAATTGGTCGCCAGCTTGCTTAACCAAACGTTCGCGGTTGTCGGTCAAAGCTTGAGCAATGCGGAGGCGTTGTTGGCCACCAGCAACGAAGCTCTTGATCCGATCTAATTCGCCAGGGCTGAGGTAGCGGGCTTCTGCATCAGCATTCACGATGGACTTCGTGACGATACTCATTAATGGATTCCTCCAGTACGAAATGAAACCAGAATTTGATTAAACTGGTGCGATTTTAAATTTGGGTGACTGAGATTAGTTCCCATCTTGTGGACACAGCAGTAAAAGAAGTGACTGCTATTGTGACTACAATACAAGTTCGCTTGAGTTAATACAACTACACAAGCTTTAAAACTCAGTGACCTTCCGCAAAATATTCTCCGGCATTCTGTTGAGCATTTATGACTGCTCTTAACAGTTTGTAATATTTGTTTCAGATTTACTGCGATCCAACAATAGTTACAGCAAAACTAGGGATTGGGTATCGGGGACTGGGTATTGGAAAATCGTTTCCCAATCCCTAATCCCTAGTCCCTAATCCCCAGTCCCTAAACTGAGACTGGGTATTGGAAAAATTTTTTCCCAGTACCTAGTTCCCAGTCTCCTGTCCTACAAATTAGCGATCGCCTGGTCTACCTGTAAGGGTGGATGGCGACAAGCTAGACCAAGATTGTTTTACTAAGTCAGCAGCTGCTTGGACACTACCGAGGTAGTTACCTGCGGGTAGTGATGGGAAGCGTGGGTAAGGAACCACATCTTCACCGAAGTAGCGGCTGTATTCTGGACTATCCACAATTGCTTCTACCGCAGCACGCAAACCGTGATCAGCCAACAGCTTGTTATATTGACGGATTTCGCCTTGAGTTGCTGGCGCACGTCCCAACAGGTGACGGAATAAGAATTCAATTACCTTGGTGTTGGGATAAGGTGTGTAGAAACGCTTGCGATAGATTTCGGAACTAGCTAATTCCCGCACGAATTCCCGTACAGAAATTTCCCCATTCCGCAGTTTGCTATCTAGTTCTGTGCGGCGGTAATAGTCTGGTACTTGTCCGCTAAATACGTCCAATACTTGACGGTAAGCGGCGTTGATTACCAGTTGTTTTTCAGCTTGACCAATACCATCGGTCAGGCGGTAAATACGTGCAGGTTTACGGCGAGTTGTACCCACACCCACTTCTACAGACTGTCCACGACCATCGTTGTAAGAGCGACCCAATTCAATAAACAGAGGCTTGCTCTTGTCGATTTGTTTGGCTTGGGCGGCTAAATCTGCGATCGCCTTCGCTAAAATTGGTGTCTTATCAGACTGTATCCGCGCTTGTACAGGCTTAAAGCTGGGGATAACCACATCATTATTTTGTTTGGTGAGTTGGTTATACAGCTTTTGGGTATTGGGGAAGTTCGCCGCAGGTAAGGTCGGGAAGCGTCTGTAAGGTACTGTATCTTCACCAAATACCTCGTTGTACTCCTGGCTATTTACCAAAGCGTTAATAAAAGCCCGAATCCCTTGGGTAGCCAAAATTTGGTTATACTTGCGGATTTCTGCTTGGTCAATTGGTGCGCGACCGAGGAAGTGCTTGGTTCCCAACTCGATTACTTTGGTGTTGGGGTATGGTGTGTAGAACTCCTTCAGGTAGAGGTTAGAGTAACCCAAACCTTCAATAAATTCTTTGACAGTGATTTCACCGTTACCCAGTTTGCTTTCCCAAGCTGAAAATTCATTCTGAGCAATGTATGGTGCAATATCGCGCTCAAAAATTTGCCGATAAGCCGCACTAATCAAGGTTTGGGTCGCAGTTTTATCGTTGTTAGCCGCTACCCGCTTGAACACCTTGGTTTGTTCACGCTGCTTGGTAACACCTTGGTTGATCCGGAAATCGATATCTGGTTGAGTCCGATTTTCCTTGACTGTACCCAGTTCTACAAAACGTGGTGTTTCTTGTTTTTCAACATTCGCCACATCTTCCCGGATAGTACCAACACGTAGCTGTCTGAGTGCTACACCAGCCGGAGTTAGATAGCGTTCGTAAGGAACTGTATCTTCGCCGAAGGTTTCGGTATACTCTAGGCTGTCCAGAATGGCATCAACTACAGCATATAAGCCCTTCTTAGAGGCGATATCGAAGTACTTGTTGTTTTCTTGACGACCGTAGGTAGGACGACCTAATAAGCGACGGTGGATATATTCGATCGCCTTACAAACATAGAAAGGTGTCCAGTAAAGCTTACGGAATAGATCGGATTTAGCCAAGGCTCTGACAAACTCTCTCACAGAAATTTCGCCGTTTTCCAGCTTAATTTCTTGGACTTTCAGTCGTTGACCTTCGTACACATCCCGACCGAACACTTGCAAGTAAGTAGCTTTGATTACTGCTTGGGTTGAACTTTCGGAGAACTTGACACTTGCACCCTTAGCTGCTTTTCTACCGATAGTTCCAGGTAATTGATCTAACTTGAATACTTTCGGCCCAAGGGAACCAGGAGCTATACCTCGTGCGCTGGGGTTACTAACTTGGTTGTTAATTCCCGGCCCTTGGTGAATCAAGATCCGTCTGGTGTCCTTACCAAAAGGTGCGGGACTGGTGCTGGGGTTGCGGGTTTCTTTCGGGAAAATCGCCCCAAACTGAATTTCTAATGGGTCATTACCAGAACCATAAGGGTGTTGATCTGGGAGTGGGCGATCGTACGCCGCAAATGTGGTGATAAACTGAGGTACTTTACGGAAAGGCGCACTGTAGTTAAACAGGTCTTGCTGTGGTCCCCAGTTACGACATTCTTGAGCTTCTTGACCCAGACCACGTAGGTAAGGTACTGTCTCCTCCCCAAAGTAGTCCCCATATTCCGCCGAATCCACCAAAGCATCTACTAAAGCTGGTAGACCGCCGTTAGAAATGATTGAGAAATATTTTTGAACTTCTTCACGGCTACTTGGCCCCCGTCCCAAAATGTGACGGAAAGCTAGTTCGATAACGCGGCTGTTAATAAAAGGTTGGTAAAACTGTTTTTGGTAAAGAGGAGATTTTGCTAAACGACGGACAAACTCCTTCATGGAGATGTCGCCGTTCTTAACTTTGGATTCTAGGTCAGAGATTGACAAGCTGTAAGCACGGGTAATATCGCGCTCAAAGATTTGTCTATAAGCTGCTTTTACTACTTCATTTTTCTCAGTCGCTGATAACCCCGGTTTCATCACAAACTTGGGTCTTCTTTCAGCCGCACTGAAGTAAATTTGAGGTAGTTGTAAGCCTTGTTGGTCACCAGAGGGACGTTGACGCAGCTTATTGGATGGTGTGGGTGCTTTGAATTCTGTGATCAAAACATCCATGTATTGAGACACAATCTCTGTGGCTTCTGGATCTTTACGGAAATAAGAAAGTGACGCAGCTTTGATTTCCTGCAAAGCAACAATGGTTGCTTCACCAGAGCAAGCATTTTCGATAATTTCCCGCAAACCTCTTGTGTTCACCACAATGATGTTAGGGTCGCCAGCCACGATCGCATAAGTAGCATAGCGCAAGAACCAGGACAAGTCCCGCAAGCTCTTGGCCATGTTGCTTGGGCCGTAACGAGCAATGTTGATCGGTCTAAACCCTGGAGGAGTTGGACCACTGGGAGATGTATTAAAGATAGAGCGCAAGTTTTCTAGGAATCCACCACGGGTTTCCACATAGGTGACAGTTCCCAACTTCATGCTCTCTCTGACATCTCCACCACCACTAACAGCAGCCATTGCCAGTTCTGGTTCTCTCGGCTTTTCCAAGAAAGCCATTGGCGAACCACCAACAAAAATCCGGTTAGCAGCACGAGAAACAATAATCTCGGAATTTTCTGTGAGAAGTTGGGCAATTTCTAGACGTTTTGCACCAGATGCAAAATAGCTTGCTAGTTCATCTAGTTCACCCCTGCCTAAAAAGCGGTCTTGCTGTTCCGCTTGGGTGATTGTTGCCACAGCTAGGGTTTGATATAGTTGCGGGCGCGCAACCGAGCTTCCTCCACTCGCCTTAACACTCATCTGATTTGTAAAACTCCCATCATAATAATTTATGTGTTAAGTCTGGGTCGCTTTGAGGCTTGACACATGGGTGTACCTATGATTTACAAATAACGCCTTCAAAACTGCCAGTAAAATTAACCCAATCAGCTTTTAGATTAGAACGTTTTGCGTTGACGCTGGTGATTTATTAAGAAGTATGTAGATTTTTTAGTCTCAACCCTTGTATTTCTAGAAGTACATACTCTTTCAGGGCGAAGACAAAATCTAATTTTTGTTACGTTCTTTAACAAATCTGCCAAAAAAGTTCTAATTCGCTTTGGTTCTCTAATTTTTATTTGAGCATAAAAATCAAGGTACTGGGTACTGGGGACTAGGGATTGGGTAAAAATTCCTCCTTAAGTTCCCTTAACCTGAAGTACTTAGTATTATAAGCTACTTTGATTTTTACATAAATTATACCAATCAAACTCAGACTGGTCATAAATCATGAGAGCGATCGCCTAATAGCTAGGATATTATAAATTCCTGTGTCTCTGTGCCTATTATTAATACATTAATTATGATGTTAGTAAAGACAATCATTTTTGAGATAATTATTTATTAAGGTAGTAGATTTAATTGTACATATGCCATCTAAAGATATATTTCATCAATCTGTTCGCACTGCTTTAGAAAAAGATGGTTGGACTATTACTCACGATCCACTACACCTTAAAGTCGATGATATCGAATTTTTTATAGACTTAGGAGCAGAAAGACTATTAGCAGCACAAAAAGAAGGACAAAGAATAGCTGTAGAAATTAAATCTTTTGTTGGTCCATCTGAAGTAACTGAGTTTCATTTGGCTTTAGGTCAAACTCTCAATTATCGTTTAGCCTTAAAGAAAGAAGATCCAGAACGCATTTTATATTTAGCTATTAGCCAAGATACATACCAAGATTTTTTCTCTCGCCAATTTATTCAAGACTCGTTAAAAGAATATCAAATAAAACTGCTGATATTTACTTTTATAACCAAGGAGATTGTTTTATGGAAAGAATAGAATATTCTCAAATTATTCAAGATGTTCTCAGCAATCATTCCACCAATGATTTGGATAATAATACAGAAATTCAACTGTTATTTGACACAGAGCGCCATCATTATCAAGTTTTAAATATTGGTTGGAAAGAACAAAAAAGAACTTATGGCGTCATTATTCATGTTGATATTAAAAATGAGAAAATTTGGATACAAAGAGATGGTACAGAAATCGGCATTGCCAATGAATTAATTGCTGCTGGTGTACCAAAAGAAGATATTGTATTAGGATTTCACGCGCCTTATAAACGTCAATTTACAGGTTTTGCTGTTGGATAAACCTTCAATTAACTACATCAGGGATGACTCTAGCTCAATCTAAACAAAATTTGAGCATAGCAAGCTTTGCCCTAATTACCCCTATCCGCTAAACTCAGAAATGCTGCGTTCTTCCTCATCATGTCCGACCCTCAAACCGTTAGTAATGCTGTAGCTAAACTCTACGATACATACCCCTTCCCTCCAGAACCGATACTAGATGAACCACCTCCTGGTTACAATTGGCGCTGGAATTGGTTAGCGGCTTACAGTTTCTGCACAGGACAAAAACCAACAAAGCAAGACATTCGGATATTAGATGCTGGTTGTGGTTCAGGTGTGGGGACAGAATATTTAGTACATCTCAACCCCCAAGCGCAAGTAGTCGGAATTGATTTAAGTGCTGGTACATTAGCAGTAGCCAAAGAACGTTGTCAGCGTTCCGGTGCAAACCGCGTGGAGTTTCATCACCTGAGTTTGTACGATGTGGAACAGTTACCGGGTGAGTTTGATTTAATTAACTGTGTGGGTGTGTTGCATCACCTACCAGATCCAATTCGTGGTATTCAAGCTTTGGCGAAAAAGTTAGCGCCTGGTGGACTAATGCACATTTTTGTGTATGGAGAGTTGGGACGCTGGGAAATTCAATTGATGCAAAAAGCGATCGCTCTCCTGCAAAATGAGAAACGAGGCGATTACCGCGATGGTGTGCAAGTCGGACGAAAAATATTTGCCTCTTTACCAGAAAATAACCGTCTTGTCAAACGAGAAAAAGAACGTTGGGCAATGGAAAACCAACGAGATGAATGCTTTGCTGATATGTACGTTCATCCCCAAGAGGTGGACTACAACATTGATACATTGTTTGAATTGATTGATGCTTCAGGCTTAGAGTTTATCGGCTTCTCAAATCCAAGTTTTTGGAACTTAGACAGGTTGTTGGGGAAAGCACCAGAGTTAATAGAACGAGCTGAAGAATTGAGCGATGCCTCCGGCAGGCCATGCCAACGCCAACGTTATCGTTTAATAGAATTACTAGACCCAGAAGTTACCCATTACGAATTTTTCCTTGGTCGTCCACCTATCAAAAAAGCTGACTGGTCGAGTGATAACGCTTTACAGCAAGCAATTCCCGAATTAAATCCTTGTATCGACGGATTTCCCAGTCAATGTATATTTAATCACGATTACCAAATTGTGAACTTGTCAGCACTAGAGTTTGAGTTTTTACAAAAATGTGATGGCAATTCTACCGTAGCTGAGATTTTGGTAAGTGTGCAGTTAAGCTTAGATGAGGTTAGAAGCTTAATTAAGCAACAGCTGATTATGCTGACACCAGATGCAAAGAGCTATGCCTCATGATAGGCGATCGCCCACAACCCGTTTTTGCAAATCTCATGTAAAGTAGAAGTGTGTCTAGCCGTTGCCCAGCATACTGGGGATGACAAACTCTACAAGTCCAGGTTTTGGAAAACTTAGCAGTGGTGTGACCCGCCTCAAGCACTAGCTGATTTGATAAAACCTAACTCCATCACAACATCAAGGCACACGCTAGACCTCTGGCAACAATATTGGAGGATAGTTATTCACCAGAATCGGTTAAAAACTTGCGGTTTCTCAGGCAGGGATTAGAGATTAGGGAATAAGAGCTAGAAACTAGAGTCAATAGAGAAATTACTCTCTAACTAGTATCTATGTGATTAACTATACAACAAGATCAAGAAACATTTCCTGGTCTGTCCCCTCGTATCTACCTTATCCTTAAGGTAAATTTTTCTCTATCCGTATCTCCCTGACAAGAAGTTAATTGTTTTTTTCTAAAGTATTGTTACCGGATCGTGATATGATTCAGCTGACTGAATGTGCAGTCATAATAAGTTAGCTGTACTGGTTTCAAGTCCCGTGAGCTTGTCAGAAGAACCAATCGCACCCACCCCGACAACACGACAAGATACTCAACCTGGTTTTGAGGACGCAGAACCAGCAAACTCTTCTATGCAGGAGTTTTATCAACTCTATCAAGAGTTGGTGCTAATCACTCTTGTCTTAACAGGGGTTGTATTTATCTCTGTCTGGATCTTTTACTCCTTAAACATTGCCCTGAATTATTTATTAGGGGCGTGTACAGGTGTGGTTTACTTGAGGATGTTGGCAAAAGATGTTGAGCGTTTAGGTAGAGAAAAACAGTCGCTGAGTAAAACTCGGTTGGCCTTATTAATAGCGCTGATTTTGCTGGCATCACGGTGGAATCAACTGCAAATAATGCCCATATTCTTGGGATTTCTCACCTATAAAGCAACACTCATCATTTATGTAGTTAGGGTGGCTTTTATCTCTGACTCGCCAAAGCTCCGGCAACCTTAAAAGGCTCCTCTTCTCCAGGTAAGATTGGAGAAGCAATTGAAATGGAAGGAAAATGTTGAATTTTCTGAACTTTTACTCTGTTCCACTTGCCGAATTGGAAGTGGGAAAACATCTGTACTGGCAAATAGGCAACTTAAAACTGCACGGTCAGGTGTTTCTCACCTCTTGGTTTGTTATTGGCGTGCTAGTACTAGCTTCTGTGGCTGCAAGCAGTAACGTTAAACGGATTCCTAGTGGCATACAGAACCTACTGGAGTATGCCCTGGAATTCATTCGGGATTTGGCTAAAAACCAGATTGGCGAAAAAGAATATCGCCCCTGGGTGCCTTTCGTTGGCACTTTGTTTTTGTTCATTTTTGTGTCAAATTGGTCAGGAGCCTTAGTTCCCTTCAAGCTAATTCATTTGCCTGAAGGAGAATTAGCAGCACCGACAAGTGACATCAATACAACTGTTGCATTAGCGTTGTTGACATCTTTGGCGTACTTTTACGCTGGATTCAGCAAAAAAGGACTGGGGTATTTTGGTAACTACGTGCAACCTGTATCGTTCATGTTGCCATTCAAGATTATTGAAGACTTCACTAAGCCCCTTTCCCTGAGTTTCCGTTTATTCGGTAACATCTTAGCTGATGAACTTGTAGTCGGCGTACTGGTATTACTAGTGCCTTTATTTGTACCTCTGCCAGTAATGGCTTTGGGACTATTTACTAGCGCTATCCAGGCACTAATTTTTGCTACTTTGGCTGCGGCTTACATCGGTGAAGCGATGGAAGATCATCATGGCGAAGGGCATGAGGAACATCATTAGTCAGTTAGTCATTAGCAAATGACAATTGACCACTGACCCTTTGGGTACTCTCCGAGAACCCCTCCGGGGAACGCCAGTTGCACCCTTACGGGAAGGCTTACGCCAACATGGGGGAAACCCCCTACGTACCCGTCACTGGCTCACAACCGACCACTAACAAAACCATTCGTTTCATTAAAGTAAGGAAAGAATATCATGGATCCATTAGTTTCTGCTGCTTCCGTTTTAGCTGCTGCTCTAGCTGTTGGTTTGGCTGCAATCGGCCCTGGTATTGGTCAAGGTAATGCAGCAGGACAAGCTGTAGAAGGTATTGCCCGTCAGCCCGAAGCAGAAGGTAAAATTCGCGGTACATTACTACTCAGTTTGGCGTTCATGGAAGCGCTAACCATCTACGGTCTAGTAGTTGCTCTAGTATTGTTGTTTGCTAACCCCTTCGCATAATCAGTACTGAGTACTGGGTACTGAGTGCTGAGTGCTGAGTGAAAATAGTTAGGAGTTAAGGGTTTAAGCCTTTAACCCATAACTCATAACTCATAACTCACAACTCAGAACTCAGGACTAACATAGTAGATAGGAACAAGCAAACATGACACATTGGATCACCTTATTGGCGGTGGAAGAGGTTGCCAAGGAAGGCGGGCTATTTGATTTAGATGCTACCTTACCCTTGATGGCAATCCAGTTTCTCTTGTTAGCTCTGGTATTGAATGCCACTCTCTACAAGCCATTGGGTAAAGCTATTGATGGACGAAATGAATATGTTCGGAACAATCAATTAGAAGCCCAAGAGCGTTTGTCCAAAGCTGAGAAATTGGCAGAGGCTTACGAACAAGAGTTAGCAGGAGCTAGACGGCAAGCACAAACAATTATTGCTGACGCTCAAGCCGAAGCCCAAAAAATTGCTGCCGAAAAAGTAGCAGCAGCTCAAAAAGAAGCTCAGGCACAAAGAGAACAAGCGGCCGGTGAAATTGAGCAGCAAAAACAGCAGGCTCTGGCTTCTTTAGAGCAACAAGTAGATGCCCTAAGTCGCCAAATCCTAGAAAAGCTTTTGGGAGCCGATCTAGTAAAGCAGCGCTAACTCAATAAATTTAGTCATTAGTCATTGGTCATTAGTCATTAGTCAAAAGAGAAAATGACGAAGGGCGAATGACGCAAACCTTTGGCAGCGCAGTTGTGGATGAAAAATCATGGGGACTTTTTTACTGTTGATGGCGGAAGCCAGCGCCGTTGGAGGTGAATTGGCAGAAGGTGCAGCAGAAGGTGGTTTTGGTTTAAATACCAATATTCTCGACACCAACCTGATTAACCTGGCCATTATTATTACTGTGCTGTTTGTCTTTGGACGGAAGGTTCTGGGTAATACCCTGAAAACTCGCCGCGAAAACATTGAAACAGCAATTAAGAATGCAGAACAACGTGCCGCAGATGCAGCTAAGCAACTGAAAGAGGCGCAACAAAAACTAGAGCAAGCACAAGCAGAAGCTGAGAGAATCAAAAAATCAGCCCAAGACAATGCTCAAACCGCAGGTCAAGCCATCCTCGCCCAAGCTGCTGTAGATATTGAACGCTTACAAGAAGCAGGGGCAGCAGACTTGAATGCAGAACTAGATAGAGCGATCGCTCAGTTGCGGCAGCGAGTAGTTGCTTTGGCATTGCAAAAAGTCGAGTCGGAACTGCAAGGCGGCATTGCTGACGATGCTCAAAAGATTTTAATTGACCGTAGCATCGCACAATTGGGAGGCGAAGTATGACAAGTAAAGTAGCAAATACTGAGGTAGCTCAACCTTACGCTCAGGCACTGTTGTCAATCGCCCAATCGAAAAGCTTGACGGAAGAGTTCGGCACAGATGCGCGTACTTTGCTGAACCTGCTGGCAGAAAATCAGCAGCTACGCAACTTTATCGACAACCCCTTTATTGCAGCTGAGAACAAAAAAGCTCTCATCAAACAAATATTGAGTGAAGCTAGCCCTTACCTACGTAACTTCTTACTGTTGTTGGTAGATAAACGACGCATTTTCTTCTTGGAAGAGATTTTACAGCAGTACTTGGCTCTCTTACGGCAACTGAATCAAACCGTATTAGCGGAAGTCACTTCTGCTGTGGCTTTAACAGAAGATCAACAGCAAGCAGTTAAAGAAAAGGTATTGGCACTCACCAAAGCTCGTCAAGTCGAACTGGCAACCAAGGTAGACAGTGACCTGATTGGTGGTGTGATCATTAAAGTAGGCTCTCAGGTAATTGACTCTAGTATCCGGGGTCAGTTGCGTCGCCTCTCCTTGCGCCTAAGCAATAGCTAGAAAGTTCAGAGGTTAAAGTTAGCGGTTTCACATCAGGCAATTGACAATTAAAGTTGTTTGTGATTTGTGGTTAACTCTTAACACCTCAAACTAAATGCAGACGCGAGAAATAATATCGCGTCTATTAAATATCTTCCGTCTCGCAAGAAAAAAAGATACACACATGAGCATTTCAATTAGACCTGACGAAATCAGCAGTATTATTCAGCAGCAAATCGAGCAATACGACCAAGAAGTCAAAGTTGCTAACGTAGGTACTGTACTACAAGTAGGTGACGGTATCGCCCGGATCTATGGTCTAGAAAAGGCTATGGCTGGGGAACTGTTGGAATTTGAAGACGGCACAGTTGGTATCGCCCAAAACTTAGAAGAAGATAACGTTGGTGCGGTATTGATGGGTGAAGGCCGGGAAATTCAAGAAGGTAGCACCGTTACCGCTACCGGTAGAATTGCTCAAATTGGTGTTGGCGAAGCCTTAATCGGTCGCGTTGTCGATGCTTTGGGTCGTGCTATTGACGGTAAAGGCGACATCAAAGCCAGCGAAAGCCGCTTGATTGAATCTCCTGCACCTGGTATTATTGCTCGTCGTTCCGTACACGAACCGATGCAAACCGGTATCACCGCGATTGACTCCATGATTCCCATCGGCCGTGGTCAACGGGAATTAATCATTGGTGACCGTCAAACAGGTAAAACTGCGATCGCTATCGACACCATCATTAACCAAAAAGGTGAAGATGTAGTTTGCGTTTACGTTGCCATTGGTCAAAAAGCTTCCACCGTTGCTAACGTAGTCCAAACCCTGCAAGAAAAAGGCGCACTCGACTACACAGTAGTAGTTGCTGCTGGTGCTAGTGACCCCGCAACTCTACAATTCCTAGCTCCTTACACAGGTGCTACCATTGCCGAGTACTTCATGTACAAAGGCAAAGCTACCCTCGTAATTTACGACGACTTATCTAAGCAAGCTCAAGCTTATCGCCAAATGTCCTTGCTGCTACGTCGTCCACCAGGACGGGAAGCTTACCCTGGAGACGTATTCTACATTCACTCTCGCTTGTTGGAACGTGCTGCAAAACTCAGCGACGAATTGGGTAAAGGTAGCATGACCGCGTTACCTATCATCGAAACCCAAGCTGGTGACGTTTCCGCTTACATTCCTACCAACGTAATTTCTATTACAGACGGTCAGATTTTCTTGTCTTCTGACTTATTTAACGCTGGTGTTCGTCCGGCTGTAAACCCTGGTATCTCCGTATCCCGTGTGGGTTCGGCGGCACAAACCAAAGCAATGAAAAAAGTTGCAGGTAAAATCAAACTGGAACTAGCACAGTTTGATGACCTCCAAGCCTTCGCACAATTTGCTTCCGACCTAGATAAAGCTACCCAAGACCAGTTGGCAAGAGGTCAACGTCTGCGGGAACTACTCAAACAACCCCAAAACCAGCCCCTCTCTGTAGCTGAACAAGTAGCTATTCTGTACGCTGGTATTAACGGTTACTTGGATGATATTGCTGTTGATAAAGTTACTACCTTCACCAAGGGCTTTAGAGATTACTTGAAGTCAGGTGCTAACCCCTACTTCCAAGACGTACAATCTAAGAAGGCACTGGGTGATGATGAAGAAAAAGCATTGAAGGCAGCTTTAGACGATTACAAAAAAACCTTCAAGGCTACAGCGTAATTAGTCATTAGTCATTGGTCAGTGGTCAGTAGCAATAGACACTGACAACTGACAACTGACAACTGACAACTGACAATCAACAAATATTATGCCTAATCTCAAATCAATACGCGATCGCATTCAGTCGGTCAAAAACACCAAGAAAATCACAGAAGCCATGCGGCTGGTAGCGGCGGCGCGTGTACGTCGCGCCCAAGAACAGGTAATTGCTACCCGTCCTTTTGCTGACCGTTTGGCACAAGTATTGTATGGCTTGCAAACTCGTCTGCGGTTTGAAGATGTAGACTTACCACTACTGAAAAAACGGGAAGTTAAATCAGTAGGCTTGTTAGTTATTTCAGGCGATCGTGGTTTGTGCGGCGGTTACAATACCAACGTCATCCGTCGTGCCGAAAACCGCGCCAAGGAACTCAAGAAAGAAGGTCTAGACTACACATTTGTCATTGTTGGGCGCAAAGCTGAACAATATTTTAGACGGCGTGAGCAACCCATCGATGCTAGTTATACTGGCTTAGAGCAAATCCCCACCGCCGATGAAGCTAATAAAATTGCTGACGAATTGCTGTCTTTATTCCTCTCGGAAAAAGTAGACCGCATCGAGTTAGTTTACACCCGCTTCGTCTCCTTGGTTAGCTCTCGTCCCGTCATCCAAACCTTGCTACCCCTTGACACTCAAGGTTTAGAAGCAGCCGATGACGAAATCTTCCGTCTGACAACTCGTGGCGGTCAATTTGAAGTGGAACGGCAAACGGTGACAACCCAAGCTCGTCCCTTACCCCGCGACATGATTTTTGAACAAGACCCAGTACAGATTCTTGATTCACTGTTGCCCTTGTATTTAAGCAACCAGTTATTACGGGCGCTGCAAGAGTCAGCCGCCAGTGAACTAGCTGCGCGGATGACAGCCATGAGCAACGCCAGTGATAACGCCGGTGAATTAATCAAGTCTCTTTCACTGTCCTACAACAAAGCCCGTCAAGCCGCCATTACTCAAGAACTGCTTGAGGTCGTTGGTGGTGCAGAAGCGTTGACTTAGGAAAAAGCCAATTGTTAACTGTAATAAATAGCTAATTGCTGGTAACTTTAAACTGAGCAATTAGCTATTTTTGGTTTTGAGGGTATTTGAAACTTTGGGGGTGAGATTGGGGAATAATAAGTTGGCAGAAGCCCAAAAAACTTTTATCTTTCGTGGTTTTTTCTCAAAACAATTTAACTGTGCTGAAGGGGTGACAAAGAGGCTGAAGCTCAGGAAATAGAAGAGTGTGACTGTTT